>JBKPEX010000097.1:0-1648 GCA_046728625.1 Thermoproteota archaeon | reverse complement strand
ATATTGTAGATTGGTTTGGCTCATAACACTATGGATTCCCATGACTGAAAGGATCTAGTGAAGAATCTAAATAAGAGGATGACTACAAGGAGTCATTAAAGAAATACAAATTCAATCCAGATTATTACGAAGCCTTTGAAGAAAAAAATTAAACTCGAGCGAGATGCAATGTAGCATCCGTAAAAAAGGGAATTGATATATACGTTCAACAGGTAGATGAAGTATTAGATGTCTTCATCTGAGATGTTAGCTGCTGTTGTTCCATCAGTAAATGCAAAGTGGGAAATCAAAGAAGTTTCCACTCCAAAACCGGGAGCTAATCAGGTGCTTATAAAAATGCACGCAAGTGGCATATGCTATACAGATGTACATGCTACTAAAGGTGCACTCGGAGTGAAATTCCCTTATACAATAGGACATGAACCTGCAGGAGAAATTGTCGCTTTAGGTGAAGGTGTGACAACACGAAAAGTCGGCGACAGGGTAGGGGTCCCATGGTTGCAATCAACATGTGGTAGATGTGAATGGTGCCAACGTGGCAAATCATTCTTTTGTCCTAACCACATAGCAACTGGTATTAACATTGCGGGCGGTCATGCTGAGTATATGGTTGCATATGCTGATGCTACTCAGTTAATACCAAACGGATTATCATATGATCAGGCTGCACCTATATTTTGTGCAGGATACACTGTATATAGTGGACTGAGGTTAGCTGATCCAAAGCCACATGAGCGAATTGCTGTAGTGGGTATAGGAGCTCTAGGCCACCTTGGAATTCAATACTCTAAAGCTGCTGGTTTTGAAACAATCGCTGTTACACATTCAAAAGATAAGGAGGAGTTAGCGTACAAGCTTGGAGCTGATAGTGTTGTTTCAGGTGGAGAAGCATTGTTAAAAGAAAAGGGTCAACATGGCAATGGTAGCCCAGATTGAAATGGTGGTGTAGTAGGAGTAGATGTAATACTGGCTACAAGTAATTCCTATAAAGCAACCGCAGATGCAATTAAAGGTATTAGGCCAGACGGACGTGTAATTTTAATGGGAGTTTCATCAACAGAGACTCTGACAATCTCTCCAGAGATCTTATTTAAGCGTGCTCGCATCATAGGTTCCACCCAAAATGATCGAGAGCACTTGCATGAAGCATTAGATTATGTTGCAAAAGGTAAAGTGAAGGTAATGACTGAAACATTTCCATTAGAAGAAATTAGCAATGCGTATGACAAGGTAGCTAATGGAAATGTACGATTTAAAGCGGTAATAGAACCCGCCAAGTAAATTTGTAGACTATATCACTTATTGTCCTTGTTTACTTGTCCTATCAGTGTTATACATTAGTTTTACGTTTAATTTCTACTCCTGCTTTCTTGTCCGAGTCTAACCTTACCATTTTGGTAGTCATAGTAAATACAAATTAAATTATGATGCTCCCATAGTAAATTCTTGTACTACACTTAATGCACCATGCAAATGTCTAGAAATACATCATTAAAACGCCTAACAAGTAGCAGGCAGTTTTACACATCAATAAATAATGATTGTTTTTGCTAACGCTAATATTGAAATATTTACATTCTCAGGTTTAGTTACTTGATATCCTGTCTTGTACTGATAGGAGAGAGGCGACCGGAACTAAGTACTTATT
>JBKPEX010000390.1:0-1713 GCA_046728625.1 Thermoproteota archaeon | reverse complement strand
ATTGGAATTGCTAGTTGCTTATAGAGAAAAGAGAATAACCCATCGCTAGTTTTAAATACTCTAGCTTGTGCAAGCCACCCACCAGCCATACAACAGTCAGGATATGACCTGTTATATCACTCAAATCAGCTGTTGCGAATAAACGATAGGGTTCAATTGCTCCATTGCCAATTCCGGCAAATGTGTTACTTGTATTACTATTCAATTTCATATCGTTGTCCGTCTAGTTGAAGCCTACTTTAAAGTTGTTTAAGTTCTAAAATAGAAAAAGCCAAAGCAGGGCGTTTTATTACAAGCACACGTGTAAGTCAGACGGCGAATCGCAAATGTTTCAGAAGTAAGGTGTTTGAGCCTACATTATAATTCATTATTAACTATCGTCAAATGTCAATTGAGTAGCGAACAGATGGAATTTCGAATAGGATAGATGTACATAGTGGTACAGATGCAATGTCTGGGGGCTGGGAGATATTTCGCAGCGTTTTTCAAGACTTGTCAAAGAGTAATAATGGACTGGTTAGTTATGATAAACTATCATCACTTCTCACAAAGAAGAAGAATTGGGTTATCTGCGATTGTGAGTTTAGTATAGGATATAGAAATATAATTTAATCTAGTCGTGTTGACAGAGCAAGTTCTTCTAACTTGGGTATAAGTTCTGTATATGTTGGTATATAGTAACCGCTATCCTTTAAAGTTGATATCATTTGCTTTTGGTCTTTTATTGCTTCTGCAGGGTCTCTAGGATGCAAAGCTATTCTAATAATTCGTGGTCTTTGTTCTATCTCCAATTTGAAGGTTCTTTCGTCTCTAGCCATATTAACAATATTCTTTTCCGGGTAGCCAGTGGAATCCCAATTCAAAACCTTCGGAAGTTTCATTTTTTTAATATCATGTTGCGAACGTAATAATAAATATTCTTCTTGCTCTTCTGCTAATTTGAATCCCAACTTTGCTAATACTTTGATTGAGCTATTGTTCAATTTCCAAGCCGGTGGTATAAACACATTGGTGTTTATTCCTACCTCGTGGAATATCTCTAGTCCTGCGCGTATCTGTTCTTCTGCATCTGCTTCTTTTGTTGTATGAAAATCATCAAATCTTCCATTTTTCCTCTCATGATAAAGACCATGCAAAACTATTTGACAGTTCTTGTATGATTTGATCTTATCAAGAAATTCAGGGAACCTGGGAAGATCTTCTTTTTCGTTAAAGAATGGTACCAATGCAATATTGTATTTTATGTTTAGTCTCTCGAGAACAGCTGCTGCTTGGAATATCTTTGGAGAAAAAGTGGGGCATGCATCATGTATAGTGACTACTCCTAATCGCGGATGAGATTGTTGTTGCTCTGACAAATTCGATATATGCTAGAGCAGCATATAATATTATTATGCATTTCATGGTGCCACATTTCACCACTGAAAGCAGAAGAAAAAGTCATTTTTACGTGACCCCTAAGATTAGGGCTTTGTAGAAGATTGATAATTACGTCACAAATTACAATAAATGGTTATATTCTCTTAGTCATCTTATAATGGGCTATGGCAACCAATGATAAAAACCTGGAAATGATGATGAAAACACTTGACGATGCATGGAATTCGCAGGACTGGGATACATTTGGGCAGCGTCACGCAGATAATGTCGCTGTATTCTGGCCTGGTCAACCAGAGCCAACAAGGGGTCTGCATAACCATCGTAACGAATCTG
>JBKPEX010000075.1:0-1865 GCA_046728625.1 Thermoproteota archaeon | reverse complement strand
GTTGGACACTCCTTAGGAGGCTATATAGCAGCACAAGTTGCAATTGAAAATAAAGATATAATAGATAAACTGGTGTTGATAGATTCCTCAGGTATGCTTAGCGGCCCTACGCCATTGCTGACACAGTATCTTGACGCGGCTATGGAAATAAATCCATTAATAAGATACGATAAGGTGAAAAGGGGTTCGTGAGAATACGTACGCCTCCCCATCAAGATTGCTTCCCGTTGCAGTAGACCTATTTAATTATACAATTGAAAAGTCCGGTGCAAGACGTGCATTTGCATCATCGTTTCATAACAGCACCATTACACAAATAGAATCAGATAAATTAAACGAAGTTGTCGGAGGTATTCCTTCATTAATTATATGGGGCGAAGAAGACAATCTTATACCTTTAGATCACGCCGACAAATTTGCACAGCATCTCAAATCTGCCGAGTTAAAAAAAATAAAAGATGCTGGACATTCTCCATTCGTGGAGAAGACAGCAAAAGTATATGAAATATTACGTACATTTCTAATAAAATAAAAGGCTAACACGTTTGTTTAGAAGAGTACGATATATTTAGCATAGGATTGACGTAGCAGCAAATTATCAATTATCCTAAGGATATAGTCATCCGTCCCTTTCGAGACAACTTATGTAAATTGTCCTAAATCACCCAGAACTAACAATTGATGGATTATGCTTATTTAAAATATCTTTCCATTATTTTTGGCATATTCAATTTCATTACGTCTAAATCCTTCATCGTTTCTGGATGGTTTTCTTTCAAATGTCTCAACGCAAATCTTACATTATCTCCACACAGTTTGCATTTTGCTTTGCCAAACAATATTGTACAGACGAATGTATACATACTCAAGTTATAAACTCTATTATAGGCGGTATATACTGCTTTATTCATATTATAGAGGTGTAATTCATTTTTTGAAGAAATGTTATCTCTGAGGTCGCTCTATATCCCTGTATCTTAAGCAGAACACTCATTCATTATTTGTATGGTAATGATTTTATCAATGGTTCTAATTTTGGAATTGCGTCTTGTATCTTCATATTATTAGTAGAATATATAAGGAGAGTAGTGGGTCCAGCAATGTCCTTCTGTACCACTTTACTTATAAAATTATACTCAGAGAGAACTTTGAAACCAGCAGCGGCAAAGTCTGATTTATATTTTGATACAGAATCAGTAGGAACAAAAATGCCGCCTGCTACTAAATTGTTCCCTTTTGATTGCACATTGCCTTCTACTGTTATCGTTCCTTTCATAGGTGCATATTTCTCGTCTGAAACAGTATACGAACCCGCGCTGAGAACTTTAACATCGGATCCTCCAGGATGACTTATTGGCGTAGTTTTCCACGCTACTTTGCCAGTTTTATCTTTTATAATTTCTACATGGATATGATTTGGGTCTCCATGAATAAAAGCAATGGAGGTACAGCTAGGTATTATAAGATCTGTGGGAACATAGTTTGCATTTTTCGGACTCATTGTCTTTTTATCTGTTATAGGATGATCTGCCTCGTCTGGTATATAGATTATAAATCCTGATACTGAAGATGGTAATGACATAGTTCCCATATCAAAGACTGATTTTGCATTTGGGATATTGTTGTTTACCAGAATAATACTAGTATTGGTTATGCTACTGATGTTAGTGGAATTAGTTGAATCATTATCAGTTGTTATTGCAAGGGCCAAGTTGGCTATGAAAGAAAACGTCATTGCGGTCACCGTCATAGCTAAAAATAATAGAAGAACTGGCGCACTTATACAGGAGACTTTGTAGAGACTAACAAAAGTATTCTGTGCTAGCAGTAGTTTATCTTTAGTTGTGCACAAAACCATACGTCCT
>JBKPEX010000341.1:0-11373 GCA_046728625.1 Thermoproteota archaeon | reverse complement strand
TATCACCACCGGTGATATCTATATTTAGATTGCTGACAGTTGTTATGAAATATTCTATCTATCTATCTATCTATCATATCGCACTACAGACTGAACTCGTGTTAAAGAATTTTTCTTTAGAAGCAGTTTCATTTTGCTTCTTATAAAGCACATTGCGACTGATTTTCATACCTTCTTAGGCGATTCTAAACCGGATCATTCATTGTTTTATAACGTCTTAAAAATTACATAAATAATTTATCTATAATTATTGATTTAAGTCTCGTACTTAATGTTGGGAGTTTTTATTGTCCTTATCGTTTTGAATCTTTCGTTTAATACTGTCATCATATATATTTCCCATTTTTATTGAACTCCAGAACCGTCTCTTCTGAAGAGATAAACAATCCTCACAGACATCTTTTTTTTCGGCTTCATCACCTGGAGTAAATTGTCTACCACAGTCCCAACATGTTTTTTTATTAACCATGGATTTATTCCCTAACACTGTATATCAGTATAATATCTTTCTATTTCAGAGTATCATAGATCTGTCTGTTCTAATTAGAAATTTTCATTGACTACTGATATCATTTCCTTAAAAGGTT
The DNA here is from genome assembly GCA_046728625.1 of Thermoproteota archaeon. Taxonomy (GTDB): domain Archaea; phylum Thermoproteota; class Nitrososphaeria; order Nitrososphaerales; family Nitrososphaeraceae; genus DASQQB01. Next base: position 10,786 of record JBKPEX010000341.1, on the reverse strand, counting down.
CAATGTATATCAAAATAGATACATAGATCAGTTTCAATTTTTTTCCAATGTCTGGAAACATTATATCTTTAGTTTTATCTTGTTTGAAATCTGTCTGGGGTTCTTAAGAAATATATCTCCTAAAGGCCTCTGCCGAAGTTGCTAAGACATAGCAAGAATCTGAAAAACTTGGCTCATTTCCGTTTTTTTCTAGGTAAGGCGCTTCTCACCACGTGATATTAGACCGAGGAATGTAAATCTATATTATGTTATTCTCTTGATGTAAATGCATTATGCATAAATTGTGGGTAGAAAATATTATGCTGATATTATTTAACTATTATGAGGAATTGCCAATTTAAAATCAACGTATTGATTCATTGTTCAGTGAATCACAGAATTTTTAGAGTTAGCAAACTTCAGTATTGGCATTGGAAGTTGAATCATCTTAGATCGAATCAAGCATAAAATGTTTCGTTATAATTAACTTATATCAATCCTAATATGATTCGATTTTGAAATAAATAAAAATAGATGAGTATATGAATGTGTAAATATTTTTTTGTGTGTTACTCTTATTTATATATTGAATACAACAATCCATATATATCCGAATTATTAAACTTCGGTTCTAGTTCCATCTTGATTGTATCTATAAATTTTTCCTGCTTGTTCATCTGCTGTTTTTTTGTGTGAACCGTCGCAAAATGGCTGATTATTACTTAAACCACACATGCAGATCCATTTACTCTCATTACCCACTTTTACTTCGATAGGGCCTCTGTCTTCTTTTCTAACTAGCCTTGCCATATGTAGCTAAAATATATTGGGTGTATTATATATTTGGTAGAAAGCACAGATCACATGCTATTCACATACGGCTTGAATAATCATTTTATGTCATCCAGTAGAGCAGAGTTCTCCTCAAAGGCGTCATATCGTTTCATACTGTTCTATTGTAACCTTTGTATCTTTTTTAGTAGACTATTGTATGTAACCCAATACAATTATCTTGCTACATCTGATTTAGTTTATCTGATTTAATCCTGAATCTTAACTGGAGTATCTCCTTTCGCATCTACAATCCATGTAAATGTAAGCGTGTATTCCAATACTGAATAGTATTGTTTGTTGCAATTTTGTGAACCAACGTCATCAGTGAGATTATAATACTTGGAAATTAGACATTTACTCCATCTACAAATTTGCCATTTATCATTACGCCCTTGATTGAATCTCTATTAGCTCTATGAATTATTGAAGCATAAGGATTGTGAATTGGATACAGATCAATGTGGTTCTTGTCAATAAAAATAATGTCTGCTGCTTGTCGTGGACCAATGTAGCCCGAATTAATACCCAAGATTTCGGCACCATTTACAGTTGACATTTTCAAGATATCTTTGGCAGAAATGAATTCTTCCTCAATTGATCTTGATGTTTTCCAGATATAATCAAGTTCGCGAAAAATGTCAGGAGAATTTAGCATGACATTATCTGTTCCAATGGCAATATTGCATCTAAACTTGAGCATTTTAGCTATTTTCGGAATACCGGTTCCAAGGACTCCATTTGCTCTCGGGCATACTATTATGCCTATTCTGTTTTTTGAAACCATGGATATATCAGCATCCGTTGCTTTAGTCATATGAACAATAAAGTTGGGTTTCAAATATCGGACTATTCTGGAAACCTCTGTTTCATGTGTGTGTAATATTGAGAACGCCTGTGTATCTTTCGATTCAGCAGCATGGATTGCCATAATTTGCTTTTTCTTATTTACTTTTTTATTATTACTATTTTGCAATAGAGTGTTGTATTGTTGAAGCGATTCGTTTGTGTTCTCGTTTGCACCGCTAATACCGAAACCGTCTGCCATTTCTAAAAGAGATGAAGCTATTTGTAACTGTTTTGGTGGAATAAGTTTTTTTTTATTATCTTGATCATTTTTTAGCTGCTTGTTGTCTCTTGATTTTCTCTTGGGTTTTATTGTGAGATCAAAATAGTATTCAAGACGACCAAGTACTAAGTATTTAATCGGCAGATCGAAAATCGCATCTCTTAGAAGGTTTATTCCCTCTGCCCCGCCCTCCCTGAAGTCGGCAAAAGCAACTATTCCACTCTTCATCATGGACATTGCTGAGCTTCGAATAAACGTCTTTAGATGTTCTGGCTTGCTTCTTTGCAGGATCTTCCTTTTTGCTCCAAAGACGGGATGAACTCTTCCATAAAGTCCTGTATCAACTGCAATATCTTTTGCAATGGAATCTCCTATATGGGTATGAGCATTAACAAATCCAGGCATTATTAGAAATCCTTCTCCATCTAATACATTACAACTTCCATTAATCCTGCCTTTATAATCGCCAGAACCAGCTTTGGTTATGGTTCCATCTTTTCCAATTTCAATATAACCACACCTGACAAAAGTTAAATTTTTTCCAAGTAGTATACTTGTATTCTTAATTACTAAAGACACTTTATTTCATATATTGACTGAATTTTTCCTTTATTTCTAAGTTCTCTAATAGTATCAAGTGCTTTAGTTGCAGCCTCTGCTGCCTTTTTACCCGTTCTACCAACACCTATACCACAATTTAATTTAACTCCTATATCCATTGTTACTCTTTTAGTAATTTGCTCAGCATCTTCCTTTGAGACACTATTTGATATAACCATAAAATTATCACCACCAATAAAAAATGTTAGCGAACCTTTTTTTAGAAACTCCTCTGATAACTTTGCATAGATCTTTATAATCAAAGATGTAAGTTCGTATGGGGAAAGCCTGGAGCTTATCTCCGTAGAATCATCTACATCGATATGCATTATCTGGACAAAGTAATCTGTATTGGCATAATCTGTTGTTGTTATGCTAGAAGTCGATGATGCGTATTGTATTTGACCAAAGATTCTGTTTTCTTTTGAAAGTAGCTTCTGTGTCTTTCTTGCAACATACGCGTTTATGTTTGCGTCATAAGGTGTCGCGCCATCTCCAATAGTCATAGATAGATTAATATTTTTGTATAAGTCGGAAAAGTATTTCTGAATGTCTTTGTGATCATGCAATGAAAGACCATTAGTTATAGCGAAGAATTCATCAAACCTATTTGAATACACAATGCAATCTTTTTCTGAATATAACTTCTGTATATCATGATAAATACTTGCTTGCAGCATCTGAAGACGCGTTTCTCTGTCGCTGCCAAGAGTCAGGGTATACGATCCGTATTCTTCAATCCTTATAATGGTGAGCTGTATTGTCAATCTATTATCGTCACTTTGCTTCCTGGCTGTCGCTTTTCTTCCTTCAGTTTCTTAATTCTGTTTGCCATACTAACTGCAGCGTTAACTGTGCGTACGGGTACAATTTCAATTCTATTTTTTGCTTGCTCTACGGTCATCCCAGGTCCAGTAATTCCTAATGCTACGGGCTTGCCGTGCTTTAATGATAGGCTTGCGATCAGATTAGCAACTGTTTCTGCAATGACTTGATCGTGATGTGTTTCACCCTTAATTATCGCACCCAATGCCACAGCAGCATCCACATCCTTTTTTTTTAAAAGCTCATCTAGAATTAATGGCATGTCAAATGACCCAGGTACATAGCATACATATTTTACATTCGCTTCAAGCTTACGTACCTGATCTTTTGCTTTATCAAGCATTTGAAATGTGATGCTACTGTTAAATTCAGATACAACTAATGCTATCCTCATTTTGTGCATATGTCTTTCAAGAAATCCTACTTGCAGTAACAGAAGTTTGAACATTCTTCAATTGATTTGCTTCAAGTATCGGAATACCAGACTTGCTGGCATACTTTTTTGCTTTTTCTACTGACAGCGATCTATAATTACAAGAATCCAGCATTTCACAAATTGCCACTGCAGGAGTTAATCCGGCTAGATCCATTAGATATACGCAAAGTTCAGTATGTCCAGCCCTTTCTTGAAGACTCTTTGAAGCGATAAGGATTGGAACATGACCAGGTGCATGAAAGTTCGTGGCAAAGTCTGCTAGACCAGTTGAATTAATATTTTTACATACTTCAGCCATTTTATTTATGGTCAATGCTCTATCAATATCAGTAACTCCTGTGTATGTGTCATGATGGTTGATAGATATTGAAAAAGACGGCCTATCTCCGTATGGTGCTTTACCATAGGCCAATTCAGAAAATAATGGAGTGATATTTGATAGTCTTTGTAGCATATCATGCATATATGTTAGTCCCAGCTTTACTGAGATTTCGTTTTTAATAGCCAGGCAGATTAGACCTCCTGCATGCCTTCTCATTATAGAAATATGCCTTGGTTTTACGTGCTCTGCAGCTACAACCATGTCGACTTCGTCTTCACGTTCTTTGTCATCATGTACCATAACGAACTTTCCGGCTTTCAACGCATATATGGCCTCACTAACAGCGGTCAAATAATTTAATTAATAATTTGTACATTTGTAATTATATACTTTACTAAAATCTGAGTCTATACTAAACTTTTGGTAGGCTTTTAATTATATATCTGGTGATAATATCTAGTTCTATGTTAACATGGTCGCCCTTTGATTTGAATCCAAGTGTAGTTATAGCCAAGGTATGAGGTATCAACGCAATCGAAATCTTATTCTCTTCTACGTCCACTACGGTTAGACTGATTCCGTCTACCGCTATTGATCCTTTTGGAACAATGGATCGTAATATCTTTGGATCTTCAATGTTTATCCATATCTTCGTCTCATTAGGGAACCTCACAATATCTTCAATTATTCCCGTACAATCTACATGACCAAGAACTAAATGTCCCTCCAATCTGTCTCCAAGTCTCAAACTTCTTTCGATGTTAACTAGATCACCTGATCTTAGATTACCAAAATAAGTGCGCTTTGTGGTTTCTTGTATCATTTCAAAATCCGCACGTCCTTTATACAATTTTGTAATCGTGAGGCAAGCTCCACTAATGTTTACACTATTTCCAACCTTCAAACCTTTGCTTAATTTTCCAAGGCGTATGGTTATTTTAATATCTGCCTTTTTGTTTTTGGATTTGACTTTTGAGATAGATTCTACTTTCGCAAGTCCTTCGACTATACCTGTAAACAATTCCCACTTCTCACTAGCTTAAACTGGATAATAACATCTACTACTCTACAACCAGGGTGACAATATTTCGGGGCCTCATAAACAATACCTCGCAAAGTTATCATTTACAGAGTTGAGTTTTTTTTTGTTGAATAGAATATTTAATATTATAATCCCCTGTTCATGACAATTTTTCTTCTATTAACTAAACTATTGTAGACTCTTCAGCTGTTTCGGTGATCTCTAAAATAGCTTTTGCCTGTTTATAGTGAACCGCATCGATCATTTTTCCTTCAAGTTTTATTGCTCCCTTACTCCTTCCTTCTTCGTCTTCTCCCCCTCCCAATGCGGGATCTAAGGCCTTTATTATCTTCTTAGCCCATTCAATTTCACTTTTGCTAGGCATAAAAACTCTGTGGACCGGGTCAATTTGACTGGGATGAACGACACTCTTACCTGCATAGCCTAATTGTTTTCCAGTCATTGCATCTTTTTTCAATCCTTCGATGTCATCAACTTTTTGCCATATTGCATCTATGGCAACTATCCCTGCAGCCCTTGCATCAACAGGAATTTTTGTACGTGCATAAGAATATTGTATAGTTTGGTTATCTACATAGTCAAGACGCATATCATAAAGATAATCAAAAACTCCAAAGACTAATGCTTTAACCCTTGGATCGGATTTTGCTATCGAAAAAGCATTAACCACGCCTTTTGCAGTTTCAATAGATGCCACTATTTTTATACTATCCTTTTCAATCTCTCTCTCGTATTCTAATGATGAGATAAGATTCTTAATCTCACCAACCTGCATTGCGTCATCAGTCTTGGGTATAACAATGCCATCTAGTCCTTTCTGGATTATTGCATTCAAGTCCAAAGAAGATAGACCAGATTCAAAAGAGTTTATTCTAACATATACATTTTTTATTTTTTTGTTTACATTTTGTTTTGCCAATACTTGTGCTATCATCTGCCTTGCAATAGCTTTTTCGTTTAAAGGAACAGAATCTTCTAGGTCAAAGCATACAACATCCGCGGTTAGCGTTTCGGCTTTATCTATAAATCTTTTGCTATTCCCTGGTACAAATATGAGGCTTCGAAGAAACATGAACATAAACAAATAGAATAGATAAGAGCAAAATAAAATTAGAGCTTCTGAGGGATGGTAAGGATCTTCCCAATTTGCTCGGCTTTAGCCATCATTGTGTGGCCTTGACTCATATTACTAAATGGCAGAATTGTGTGAATAACAGGCTTTATTTTACCCTTACTTGTCCAATAAATTACTTCTTCCAATTCAGCCTTTGTTCCTTGTGTAGATCCTAGTAAATTTGTTCCTTTAAAGAAGAGATATCTCAGATCGATCGTCGAATCATATCCGGTTGTTGCACCTGTAGCGACAAGAGTTCCCCCCATCTTCAGCAGACCTACTTCCTGAGGGAAAGTTGCTTTTCCAATATGTTCAAAGATAACGTCTACTCCCTGTTTTTTAGTAATTTCTCTTACTTTCTTGTACCAATCGGACTCTCGGTGATTAACAACATGATCTGCACCTATCTCGATACATTTGTCCATTTTTTCTTTGTTGCCTGCGGTGGCGACGACGGTACAGTTATATAACTTTGCGATTTGAATTCCTGCCATACCTACGCCACTTGTACCTCCCATAATCAAGACGGTTTGGCCAGGTCTTATTTTAGCTCTACCAACTAACATATGCCATGAAGTCATTCCAACCATAGATATTGCGGCGGCATCTTCAAATGAGACATTATCTGGTATTTTGGATACATTTACCTCTGGTAGGTGGGTATATTGTGAAAATCCTCCCCACATGGGACCTGTCTGGAATCCCCAGATCGTTCTATCATTGCAATCATACTCTCTGCCCGATGTGCACATTTCGCAAACTCTACAACTCATATTTGAGTGCGACACAACTCTGTCTCCCGTCTTTAATTTTGAGACATCTTCCCCAACTTCTACTACAGTACCTGATGCGTCACTGCCAGATATATGCGGCAGGGGAGTCTTAACTGGATCGCCCCAAATGGCCCAAAGATCATTATAGTTATATGCAGCTGCTTCTACTTTTATCATAACCTCGTTTGGCTTTAACTTTGGCATGTCAATATCTTCAATTTTAACAACCTTTATAGGATCTTTACTATATTCACGAAATACTGCTGCTTTCATGCAATTGAAAGCAATACCAATACTTAATATAGTTAACTAAATTTCAACAGATAAATCAGAATTACTATAATGGATCCTATTAGATTAAAATATATCAATGTAAATTTTCTATAGTAATTTTATTGGCTAATACAACTTGAGGGGATCTAGTATGCATTTACCAAAGAAGAAATTCAAAAGGTGAGAGTTTGTTACAAGATCACATATTAATTTTTAGGGTATCTACCAGATACCTTACCCTCAAAATCAAACATGACTACCTCCAACTGTAATTGACCCTTGGAATATTCATTCATCTGTTCATATACCTTTTGACAAATAAGGTCAAAAAAACCTGAAATATTATTTCTCTTTATTATTTCAAAAACGTGCCGTGCGGTATTTGCCTTTCTTATATCTATAATAACATCCTGTGATGAAGTACATGCCGATGCAACTTTTGACATAAACTCCATATCGACATGTGAACCCTTGACATGGGTTTGTTTGACACCCATAGCTATTTTTGTTAATTTTCCAATAAATCCTGCTATGATTGCTTTTTGAAGTTTCTTATTCGTGCATTGTTTTATACTATAACCAGCAAAATCTCCCATTTGTATAAATGAATGCTCAGGAAGAAGTTGTTCAAATAGTCCTTTTGCAAAGTCTTCACTCCGTCCACCAGTGGTTAGTACTACTGTTTTAGTATCCATTGCCAACGCTATGTCCATACTCTGACTGATAGAAGCAGCAAAAGATGCAGTAGAATAAGGCAAAACAATCCCTGTAGTACCAAGTATAGAGATTCCCCCAAGTATTCCTAATCTAGGGTTGTCTGTTTTTTTAGCAATTTCTTCTCCTCTTGGTACAGATACTATTACATGTATTCCGTAGTCTTCCAATTTTTTACTTGCAATATCCATAACAGCCTGTTTAATCATATTCAATGGTGTGGGATTGATTGCAGCCCTGCCAATCTGAAGACCTAGTCCTGGCTTTGTTACTCTACCGACTCCTTTACCTCCATCTATTGTAATTTCACCTATTTGATTTGTAAATGAAACAGTAGAACAAATCTCTGCTCCATGTGTGACATCAGGATCGTCTCCACCGTCCTTAATGACTGCGGAGGTAGCAGAATCATGATTTTCCTCGATTTTGATCCATGAAATTTTTAATTTAGCCGTCTTATTTTTGGGCAGAGAAACTGTAACATCGTTGACATATTTACCAAATATAAATGCCAAAAGAGAAGCCTTAGTAGCAGCAGAAGCGCATGTCCCGGTAGTATATCCTGTCTTTAATAGACCCTTTCTTCTTTTCTCGTCAACGTCCTGTGGGAGCTCTTGCTCCTGCTCAGCCAATGACAGCAAATCTACTTCTTCTACTTCTACTTCTTTATTTTTTTCAATTGGGGACAACTTACACCTTGTTAGAGTAGTACAGTGCCTCCATCTACTACAATAGTATTTCCTGTTGCAAAAGAAAAATTGTCGCTTGCTATGCAAGATGCAACCTTGGCAACTTCTTCTGGCATCCCCCATCTCTTCATGGAAGGTTCTTCTGCAGCCTTCTTCCTATCTTTCTGTGTCATTGAGTCATATGTGGCTTCTGTTGCTATATTACCTAGTGTAAGTGTATACGCTCTGATATGTCTTATTCCATACTCCATCGCAATTTGCTTTGTCAATGCAATAGTTGCTGCTTTGGCTATTGTATATGGTGCCCCCTCCGTATGACCTGAAAGGGCGGGAGTTGAAGATATGTTAATTATTACACCTCCGGTGTCATTTTTAATCATATTAGCAATAACTTCTCTGGATAAACGTATAGAGCCTTTTAAATCGACTTCAATAATTTTTTGTACATCATCGTCAGTAACTTCGTGAAATCTTTTATACCAAATTTCCCTATCAAAAGGGTAACCGGCGTTATTTATCAAAATATCAACTCTTTTGTGGGAAGATAAGATTTGTTGTAAGAATGTCTTTATGCTACTCAAATCTGTTACATCTAATTTAGCCGGAATCGTTTTGCCTCTGATTCGGTTTGCTGCGTAATTTGCTCTCTGTTTGCTTCTGGAACATACAACGACGGTTGCACCTTTGTTCTCTGCAAATTCCTTTGATATAGCGAAACCTATTCCCTTCGTAGAACCGGTAACTATCGCTACTTTATCATGAAGAGACAATTATAATGAAATCTTACTTGGATGAACTAATTGTGTATTTATATAATTCTAATAAATACTACCAGGAATAAAGCGCTTCATACGTGTTATCGAGGCGCTATCCCTTATCAGAAAACACCACGTATCCTTGACAATATCCAGATGGTTTTATTAGTATTATTTAATATATTTTCCTATAGTTAGGTTTTATTGATCCAATATCGGTAATGATATTAAAAGACTTGAATCTTGCCCATGCTTTAGCATACGTCTTACTAATCTTCAAGTGAAAACATTGTTGTCGTCCTCTTTTAATTAGCTCCTCTTTTTCCATTATTATTGTGGTGTAATTTAGCAATGGTTCATTCAAAAATGCTTTCAAAGCAATTGGTGTGCTTGCCTCAGGTTTTTATTGATTTTTTCATATAGTGATTTCTCCGGTATATCCACTAATCTCTTTTTTCAAGGACATAGTGTCATTAATATCTTATTCCAGTTACGCAAAAGCACCTTAATACAGAGTGGATGATTCTCTTACTCCCTCGAGACTGACTACCCCCATAAGATTGCTAAATTTACTGCTTTTTACAGGACATAGTTGTCGATCACTTTCGACATAACTATCATTGAATCCGAAAGTAACTTGTTAAAAAAAGGTTGGCATATGCTTCGTGTTGAACATCCTAATAGGTTTGTCTTAGTTTATGTAGCTGTGAGATCTGCATCTATGCTGCATACCTTAGATTAGCTTGATTTTTAAGAATCCCTGCTACAAAAAAATATAATGCCTGCGTATAAAGTCAATAGTTCTAACCGAATATACAAAAGCGAGTGGATGGCGGTATACGAGGATTGGATTGGCGATAAAAAGACGAAAAATGCGATGTTTAATAGAATAGATGTAAACGACGCTGCCATTGTATTACCTATATTCGAGGATGGTTCTCTACTCATGGTTGAAAGTTATCGCTATGCTGCTGGAGACAGTCTTTTAGAGCTGCCAGGAGGCTTTATCAATGAAAATGAAAAAGCATCTGAGACTGCTCGCAGGGAGTTGCTGGAAGAAACTGGATACAAATGTAATAAACTTAAATTTATGGGATGGTTTTATACCTGGCCAGGAAGGACAGGACAGAAAAATTTTGTTTTTATAGCTAGACAATTGACAAAGGCTTCGAATCAAAAACTGGATGACTATGAAAAGATAAAGGTTAGTGTGATATCTACTAAGAGGATAAGACAGGAAATAAAAAGTGGAAAGATAAGGGGATCTGGTACGATCAGTGGCCTATTGTATGCGTATCTTTTCCATGAAATGAAGATCACTAGATACCATTAAATCTCGAATAATTACAAGATTTATTTGCTAC
>JBKPEX010000277.1:0-7963 GCA_046728625.1 Thermoproteota archaeon | reverse complement strand
GATTTTAGAGTATAGTAAAGACTAAGTACCTTGTTCAAACGCTAAACCACGGTGTATGAATGGGTCTAACCCAAAAATCCAAGAGTAGAGCAAAACCTTATGTCCTCGCAAGGGGTTATATACGGATCGCTCCAAGGCTACTGATATGTATGTAATGTCTGAGGCAGTTCATAATTTAAAATCCACGATTATTCAAGCTTATTGAGGTTGAAAAATCATTATACAGGTGACAGTTTCAAGGATAGATGAGTTTCCAGCTGTTGACGAGGTCAATGAGAGCTCAAATCTGGTAATACATATCATATGAATAGGAACCTCAAAGTTTAAGATGTAACTTTAGACCTTTATAGCGATTTCTTATAGTAACCTCGGTTACTCCTGCCGCTTCTGCGACATCTTTCTGGGTCTTGTTTTCACCATTCATTACGCATGCAACATATAACGCAGCTGCAGCCAGTCCCATAGGGTCTTTGCCGGCTGATATTTTACCCTCCTCCGCTTTCTTTAAGATCTCAAGTGCTTTACGTTTCGTTTTTTCAGAAAGGCCAGCTTTGCTAGCAATTCTTGCTACACATTTTACCGGATCGACAACAGGCATCTTGAGATCGAGTTCTCTGATAAGCAATCTGTAACATCGTGCAACATCCTTTTTCTTTATGTTACTTGCATTAGCTATATCTTTTAGAGTTCTAGGTGTCTCGGTATCTCTACATGCGGCATATAGCGCAGCGGCAACCAAAGCAGAAATTGACCTTCCTCTCACAAGGCCTTTCTCAAGCGCCTTACGGTAGACATATGCTGCCTTTTCAATGACTGCATCCCCAACTGCAAGCTTATCTTTTAAACGGTCCAATTCGCTAAATGCTTGTCTGAAATTCCGATCGACTGGTTCATGAACTTGACTTCTGCTGTCCCATGTCCTTAGCCTTTCAATTGTACTTTTCATCGAAGCGGATAATGGTTTACCGGATGCATCCTTATCTATTGGACCAATAATAGTAGCTAAACCCATGTCATGCATGGCAAGAGATGTAGGGATACCGGCTCTGCTTCTATCTTCATGTTCTTCTTTCGAAAATGCGCGCCACTCCGGACCCATTTCTTCAATCCTCTCAGTCAAGACAAAGCCGCAGTTGCCACAAAACATTTCTCCACTTGAGTTGTCGGTGACCATAGGCCCCTTTCCGCATCGCGGACAACGATCACTAAATACAGAGATATCTTTAACCAAGTATGTTCACCACAAAACGCGAATCAGCATCTAGTATACTGCTATAAATATTTTATCCTTTTATATAAACATTATCATAGACTGTATTTTGGCAGAGTATAGTATAATTTAAATATATCCGTAAATTCGTTCATCCGAATGCCGTCTTAGCTATTAGTTTATTTGTCTTCATAAACTATTAATCTTTATACAAGTTGATCTAGGATGGCTATCGTAAAAATTGACTTGGACGAATATTGCATATTGAAGAGTAGTTATGTAACCGATCTAACCTGGGAACACCAATCAGTTACTGCTAAAATAACATATCATCATCCAGTCCGCAATCTTCTGTTATTAATTCTCCAAATTTCGAATCCCTACAGGCCTAGCTGTGACAGAAATAAATATGCGTAATCAAGAGTGTCCTATTGTTTGACACTAAAACAAGATGCAATCGATTTACATAGGTTATTGAAAGGAAAAATAGAGATCCATAACAGGGTTTCTGTAGAGAATGTATTTGAAGACGATAAAGGCACACTTGGATTAATTTATACTCCTGGGGTAGCGCACGTAGCTAAGGAAATCAGTAATAATAAGGAACTGGCTTACGAATACACGTCTAAATGGAATAACGTAGCCATAGTATGCGACGGAACGAGAGTTCTTGGATTAGGCAACATAGGGCCAGCAGCGGCACTTCCAGTTATGGAAGGAAAGTCTGTTTTGTTTAAACTACTCAGTGGAATAAACGCGATTCCGTTATGTATCTCTATGCAAGATAAAGAAGAGATAATAAAATTAGTAAAGGCAATTGAGCCTGCCTTTGGTGCAGTGAATATAGAGGATATAGAGTCTCCAAAGGTCTTGGATATAATTAAGGTCTTACAGAAGGAACTTTCGATACCCGTTTTTCATGATGACCAACATGGAACCGCAGTGATTACTCTTGCTGCATTGGTAAATGCTCTTAGGTTAACAAATAAGCGGATAGACAATGTGACGGTAGTAATCTCAGGAGCAGGGTCTGCAGGCTATGGAATTTTTAAGATTTTAGACAAAGCAAAATGTTCCAATATCATTGTAACGGATAGCAAAGGCGCAATTTACAGGGGTAGGCCTAAAGACAAAGAGGACGGCAATACATACAAACTAGAAATCTCTGCAAAAACTAATCCGAATAATTTAACTGGGGATTTAGTAGATGTCATAAAGGGGGCAGACGTTTTTATAGGAGTTTCAGGAAAGGGCAATCTTTTAAAAAAGCAGATGGTCAAATCAATGAGTGAACAACCACTAATATTTGCGCTAAGTAACCCAGATCCTGAGATCCTGCCGGCCGATGCATTGCAATCAGGTGCTGCGATAGTCGCCACAGGTAGATCTGACTTTCCTAACCAAGTAAACAATGCGATCGTTTTTCCTTCAATTCTCCGAGCTCTACTGGATATCAGATCAAAGGTCTTAGATGAAGAAATGCTAGTCTCTGTAGCCTATGCAATAGCAGGAATGGTAGACGAGACACATTTACGCAAAGAATACATAATACCGAAAATAAATGATCCTAGAATCCTTCCGACTGTGAATCGTACCTTAAGAAACGCGATAGCAAAACACATCTGAAGTAGATGTGCCGGCTAGGCACATGAGTAATACTGAGATCTAATGAAAGAACCTGCAGTCATTCGTGATAGATATCACTTCTTTATATTTACCAAATCTCTTTTATGAACTATTCTAGAATTTTCGATATGATAAGAGTAATGTGAGAAGTACCGAGGTTATCGCATCGCGATACACACGCCTGACATTGACAAACTAATTAAAACTATAGCCGAAAAATCTTTAGGGCTTCCATGTAAATCTAGGTGATTGCCGGAAGAATTCATAAGCATTGTAAAAGGTTACCTGTTCGATTTCGCCAGAGCTAAATCCTGCTTTTCTCATTTCCCTTGCAGTTAGGGGGACACTAAGCGGATTGGAAACACCCCAATCAGCCGCGCTGTGTATCATTATACGTTCAAATCCATGCTTGTTTACGATTTTCATCGCTTGTTCAGGAGATAATTTGGTAAAAGGATAGACTGAAAGCCCAGCCCATAATCCAAGATCAAGAGTCTTCTCAATTGTTTCCTCGACATTATGATCAACCAATATCTTACTATGCGCATATTTTTTGCTGTTGTCGCTTGTCGTTAGAATTTGCTCGATTCTTCTCATTCCTTCAACCTTATTGTTATGTGGCAAATGTATCGTGATAAGCATGTTTTTTTGAGTAGCGATATCCATCTGCTTTAGAAAAACTTCTTCCTCTAAGTTATTTATGATATTATACCCGATCTCTCCAATACCAACTACCCTCTCTCTGTCAAGATATCCTTTTTTTACCATCGTATCGATGGCATCAAGTGCTAGTGGTCTTTTCACGGCCTCTTTAGGATTAACAGAGATACACACAAAGTGCTCAATTCCAAACTCCTTTGCCCTATTGGTTTCAAAGGAGATCATATGTTCCCAATAATCTTCAAATGTCCCGACAGACGTTCTAGCCCCTCCTAGCCAGAAGGAAGGCTGAACAATGACCTCAATTCCTGCTTTCGACATTGCATCATAATCGTCTGTAGTGCGAGAATACATATGTATATGGGGGTCAAATAGTCTCGTCATTGATCGCTCTAGCTATCGAGGAACGCCTATAATATTTGTTTTAATTTAATGCCATGGTACTAAGAGAGTTTAGAGGCTCAGTTGAGTTTAGATATAAATATTGTACAAAGCCAAGCTAATACATTTGGATATCATGCTAATCCTATTGGTTTATGCAAAGAATTAGTATACGGAATAAACAGTTAAGGAAATACGTAATCTCAAGTATTTTATATCACTTCCTGTAATCAGATGGTGTCCGTTAAGTTCATGATTGATATCTTTAAAAGGTGGAAACCTAGAGGAAAAATGTACAGTCAGAGGTGCTCTCAGTGTGATTCCCCATTCCTTTCTAGCTTTAAACTAGACGCGCCAATATGTGGTAAATGCCTACAAAAGGCTAAATCCTTGGATTCAACTATAGACCAGGAAAAGGTTTGCTCTACGTGTCACAAAAACGGAGTGATTTATGGTAAACAGCAATGTCATTCTTGCTACTTTGGTTTTGGTGGTAGCTAAACTTGTGTATACATTTAATTGTCTAATCTCACTAATAATATTAAAACGCCTCTAATGCTCAGCGATCTCTCTTGTTGCAGACTCAAGACTTCCACAGTCTAATCCGCAAAGACAGGATATGTAGATCTTGAAGTATTTTTATCAAGCAGAGTGTATCTATAATTAATCATTATTACTTCAAATGGATATTCTAATGTGATCATGGAGTGGGGCCGAAGGGAATTATTCTAACGTGGCTATTAGCCGCTGTCAATTGAACCCTTGATCCACGGGTTTCCTCCCCATAGGTCTTTAGCTAGCTCTATTTGTTACTTATGCAAGTAGATCTGGAGCCCGTTGCGATGCCTGGCTTCGCTACGACCCCACTTGGCACCGCGTCTGGATAACTAACTATGAGTGTATAAGTCTTGCGCGAAATGTACCGGAAATATCAGCGTGGACCTCTGCTTTCACTCGATCTCCGTACGATAATGTTGCCATCATATAGGAATCATCTCGAATCGGGTTTTTATGTATTCAGAAAGAGATAAATAATTTTGCGATATATACTGCACAGTTGACAGGGGAGACTCAGTTGCGTGCTAGGCGGACTAGACTCAAACTTCTCAGAGCCATAGCTGACTTAGAAGGATCTGCTAGTTTCTCCGAAATAAGGAAAACCACTGGCCTTTCTACAGGATCGATTTACTATCATTTAGAACGGATGGCGAGTTATGTCGTTAAGGATTCGAAACATTATGTCATTACCCAGAAAGGATTGCAATTGCTGCATGAAATTGATTCTAAACCTCCTGCATCTTCTCATGTTTCTTCTACACATTCCTTTACCCCCATCAGCATCGACGAGCAGCGATTGACTATTCCAAAGGTCCAACCGCGAATATCAATTAAGAGGCCTTGTAACACCTACGGCAGTTTATTGACGAAATCATTTGGTGATTACGCTTTTCTTTCGATAATTATCGGATCTCTGGTGTTTATTTCTATGGCTTTGATAGCAGGTACTCATATTATCTTCCCCAGTGTATCTTCAGCTGGCAAAATGATATCCAATGCAAGCTTGATATCTTCACTATCAATTGCTGCATTACTCTCAGTTTCTTTTTTAATTATGCTAAAAAGACAGATGCTTCCAAATGGTTATAGGGGAATAATTTTATCCGCGCTGACAGTACTATCAGTATTAGTTGTGAATATCCTTATCTTTTCAGGATTAGGCTCACAAATAAGCGTAATCTCGACAACCTTCTGACTCTATCGCTTGAAGAGACATGCATAATCTGCAGAATACGGAGTGTAATGGATTATTAATATTCATTATCGTTATTTACACCCACAAAATCACAATTGCAAAATCCCAAGGAATAGATATTTTCCTATTCTGAATATATCCTCTCATTAAAAGATAGTATACCAATGTCTCACCCTGCGGAAAGCTCTGAGAATCTAGTTATTGCTGGTGGATATCAAGTTGCCTACCTGACTGTAGAGATGAAGGAATCTTGAACCTTTGTCCGTTGTCTTGAAAATCTGCTCAGTCCCGAGATACTCTACTAGGCCGTTTTCAAGCAGGACTGCCAAATATTCCTTTAATTGAGCATACGATAAAAATGCCTTGTACATTATTTTTGTCTTTGCAGCTCCTCCATTAGCCGCCTCAAGAATTAAAGCTGCTATATCGGTTCTGCTTCTATACTTCATAAGATTATTTGGATGCTAAACGATAAAAACAAAGCGAGTAATTGGATAAGTAAATTATTCTATCAGATAGCATCCATAATAGTGGCCGGCAAGCACGTCTTTCTTTAGAGTTATTGCCGGCAATATCATTATCACCTCTTTGCTTGCACATTGGATACTAAATGATTAAGTATATACACATCTTATCATAAAATTAAAAGACCAAACATTTTGGCAATACTTGAAATACTTAGACCCGTTGTTGAAGGAATAACTCAGTTTATCTCAATTTTGGGATATCCAGGAATTTTCATTTTAATGACCCTAGAGAGTGCGCTAGTTCCCATCCCCAGTGAAATCATAATGCCATTCTCGGGCTTTTTATCCACTACTGGTAGGCTTGAGCCTATCGGCGTCATAATTGCAGGCTCACTAGGAAACCTGATTGGCTCAATATTGACATATTACCTGGGACTGAAAATAGGCAGAGCATTTGTGCTCAAATACGGAAAATATATTTTCTTTAAGCGTAAGCATCTGGAACTGACAGAGCGGCTATTCGCAAAATACGGTGAAAAAATTTCCTTCATCGGTAGGCTCTTACCCGGAATAAGGACGTACGTTTCCTTACCTGCAGGTATAGGCAAGGCAAGGCCTAAAAAATTTGTAGTCTATACTTTGGCCGGCGTCGTAATCTGGAACTCGTTCCTTACATTTATCGGGATGCAACTTGGTAAGCGCTGGCAAAACATAGATAAATATTCCTTATACCTTGACATTATCTCGGTAGCGTTAGTTGCTGCTTTCGTGATCTACTTCATATATGTTAGTAGAAGAGATAGAGATAAAAATGTGAAAATTGACTAGTGCCATCAAGTCAAGGGTTCTCAATACTTCATGAATTTCTTTGGCGCGATATTATTAGACGCCGATTTGACTGCTAGAAGCTACTAAAAATCCAGTTATCGAGTGCACTCTGGATGCTTATGATCAATATTAAAAAGCGGGTGAGACAGATACCACAGGTGTATCAGTATATTCATACTAATGAGCCTTGCCAATATTGGGTGCTGTGCTACGTGAGGAATTATCCTAGCTGATAATCCAAAAGTACCTTACTCTAAAAGAGCAATTAACTAGCAGTAGTTGGGTTAGTCAGTCCTTAATTAGATCCCATCCGTAAACTATCATATTGACAATTGATAGCGGTTATATCAAAGACACTATCATTTCAGAATTGGATTTAACACCAGAGGAAGTCGAAGTATTTCTTCGAATAATAGCAAACGGAAAACTCAGTTTAGAACACATTTCAGAGATGCTTGGTAAGGAGCTAGCCAGTACTCTGTCTATAGTGAATTCAGTAATAGATAAAGGAATGATTATTGAGTATAGCAATAATGTATACGAATGTCTCCATCCGAGATTCGCTCTGGTTAATAGATATAAGTACGTATGCCAAAAAACAAATGTCGCATTTAAAAAAAAGCCGCAAATAGACAACATAGGCGTAATGCTACAACATTATTTCGACAGTGCAAGGTGAGGATAATGCAACATTCATTATTCCTCACGCCAACTATTTGAATCGATGAATACAAATATATACCATAGTACTAAGTCCCCCTATGGCCGCGTCAAATTCTACGAAAGAGGATAGCACATCGGCTAAAATAGTATATTTTGGTGTGATTAATATTAATGAGAATGGAAGAACGATAGGTGCAGTAGATATATGGCGGAATGTAATCACCAAGGAACTATTCTGTGAGGAAAAAAGACTTGGAATTCTTGAGATCGCTGACTATATTGGCATGCCTAAAATTGGAAAAGACCAACGGTGGGCTGTAGCAATAAGTCGGAAAAAAACAGGCAGGAATAGATGGAAGCTGCTCAAGCTAATAG
>JBKPEX010000375.1:0-2734 GCA_046728625.1 Thermoproteota archaeon | reverse complement strand
CTGGGCCCTTACCGTTTGTAACTGTGTGCAGAGCAGTATCTTTGTTTGTCACTTGTATGGTGTCCCCTTTCTTTACGGTTAAAGAATCTGGAGAATATGCTGGATTACCCTGAATAGAAGCACCTTGTAAAATGCTGAGAGATGGTCCACTGCTAGCGGCCTTGCCGCCACTAACAGCATTATTGGCAGATGTGCCTTTTGTATTAGCACCGGCTGAGGCTGCAGAAATAGTCAGTTTAGCAGTCATGTATGGATGAATTTGACAATAATACGGGATAGATTCGCCTACTTTTACTCCCTTTAAGTCTTGTGGAGAAGAGCTTTGGCCATTATTAATAATCTTTGTATCAAATAGCTTACCTGATTTGGGATCACTTGGCCCAGTCCCAGAAGTAGCGGTATGTGGGACGGTATCCTTGTTCTGCCAGATCACCTTATTTCCAAGTGGTACCTTGCCATCGGCGGGCTCAAAATTCGGATTGCCTTGAGTAGAAGCACCTTGTAAAATGGCTATAGTGGTAGCACCTGCTGTGTTAGCAGAACTAGAAGACGAAGTACTGGCCGAGGGTGGGGCACTACCCGCTCCTCCGCCCTGTGGTTGGGTCTGTATCATTGATACAGGAGGAGGATTCTTTGCGAAATTATGCCAGTTGGGAACTGCTATGGCAGCACCAATACCGATAATTACAACGATAATAGCGAGGCCTTTTGCCATCCGCCTCGAGGTAGTTCTAATGATGGGGTTCTCGTCGTGCGTAGTCGTAATATTCCTCTCCTATCTTAAACGGATCTCTCATGTCTGCTTCCTTTCCACTTCCTGCACTTTTTATCAAGTTTATAACCATCAATACATAAGATGGCCCCACAATCCATGCACCAATGGTTGCGATCTGGTTCATTATAATGTAAGCAGGTATCGGCAAGTAATCAAAGGTTCTTCTAGGCTGTCCGTATAAACCTAGTAAGTGCTGCGTCATAAACACTAGTATAATGCCTACAAATGCCAATATGAAGTGAATCTGAGCGGCTCTTTCATTATACATTCTACCTGTAATTAATGGAAATAGATAGTATATGAATCCCGTAAACGTCATGGATACAGTTCCCATTAATAACAAGTGAAAATGCCCAACCACAAAGTAACTGTCATGAGTAACAAAATCTAGCGGCATTGCAGTGTTTACTACTCCTCCGGCTCCGGATGCAAAAAAGAGCATAATACCTCCAACTCCAAAAAGCATTGGCGCCGCGAACTTTATTCGCCCACCCCACATCGTTGCGATCCAGTTGAAAACATGCATAGAAGATGCAGGTACTGCAGCCAACGTACCTACCATAAACACGGTCTTTTCTGTGAAGCTCATGCCAGTAGCGAACATATGATGTGCCCAAGAGGCAAATCCTATAGTTGCCAGCAGTATGAAAGCCGTTACCCCCGATTGATAACTAAATATTGGCTTTCTTGAGAATTTGGGTATCATCTCGTACAGCATTCCTACCGCTGGTATTAGAAAGATGTATACCTCAGGATGGAACGTAAACCAGAACAAATGCTGATATGCTATTGGATCCCCTCCCATAGCGGGATTAAAGAATCCAGAAATTCCGAGCCTATCTGTATACATCATAATTAAGGCCGCTGCGAATGTTGGCATCGACACGATTATCATAAACGACGTGACTAGCGTAGCCCATACAAACAATGACACTTTCATTATAGGCAAGTCTGGATGCTTCATTTTCAAAATTGTAACTACAAAGTTAATTGAACCTAGAATAGAAGAAATGCCCAAGATCTTCATTCCAAATATCCACATATCGGTGGCAGGTCCCGGCGCTCTAATGATGGAATAAGGAGGATATGCAGTCCAACCCGTATC
Organism: Thermoproteota archaeon; assembly: GCA_046728625.1. GTDB lineage: Archaea > Thermoproteota > Nitrososphaeria > Nitrososphaerales > Nitrososphaeraceae > DASQQB01. The sequence goes on along the minus strand of JBKPEX010000375.1, from coordinate 854 downwards.
AGAAAAACCTAGCCAGATCATTGCGGCAGCCACTGGTATCATCCAATACGCGACAGCGTTCAATTTTGGCCAAGCCATATCCTTGTACCGAACCATGATTGGAATAAGATAATTTCCAATACCGGCTCCAAAAGGAATTACCCACAACAACAACATCGTCGTCCCATGAACAGTAAAGAAGCGCTCGAAATCCGAGGGGCTTTGAAATATTTGTCCTCCTGGATAAAATAGTTCTGCGCGAATCGCTAATGCCAAAGCGCCTCCCATCATGAGAAAAGCAATAGATGTTATGATATAGAGTAACCCGATATCAGTATGATGAGTTGAGAATAATATCTCCCACATTGGACGGGGCTTTTTGATTTCTAGTACCAACACAACTCTCCTCGCATTTTGATAACATACATAGTATAATATCAATAAAAGTATTTTGTTTTTTTACCCATTACCAAAGAGATACTTCAAACATCGTGCTTGTAGTGATTATCAAGTCTACTACTCAATAGGGAATTAACACCGTGTATAAAGCTACAAACTATAACGTTAGTCTATACATGTCTGTTATGTAGGGCATAGTTGAAGTGAAATGATGGTATTTCTCTATGTTCTACTGTACCTTTAGTACTCCTGTCATGTACGGATGGACCGAACAATGAAATGGATATTGTTGTCCTGAAGTTAGCTTTGTTGTTGCAATTGTAGATGATTGGCCTGCATTAATAAGACTTGTATCAAATAGCTTTCCAGAGGTTGGATCATCTGGGCCCTTACCGTTTGTAACTGTGTGCAGAGCAGTATCTTTGTTTGTCACTTGTATGGTGTCCCCTTTCTTTACGGTTAAAGAATCTGGAGAA
>JBKPEX010000343.1:0-7237 GCA_046728625.1 Thermoproteota archaeon | reverse complement strand
GGTAAAGCGTTCTCATCATTAGAGTACTTCAGAAAACATGCAGTTTCCCGCCATCATGAACGATATATTTTTCCTTTTTTAAGTGGTACATATTTTGCATATAGAAGAATCGATGCTATTCGAGTCGCCCGCATCGCAAATTCATTGTCAGATAATCCAAGATATATAGATGTAGGTTGCGGATATGGCGATTTTCTAAAGAAAATAAGAGAATTTATTCCTAATGCTATAGGCATTGAAAAGAACGTTGAAATCTTCTATGAATATGCTATCAACAAGCCAGATTTCATAAATACCTGGGATGCCAAATGGGGAATTGATCAAAGATATGATGTCATTTTCGTTGGATGGATGGAGCCGGGAGTAGATTTTCGAGATGCAGTTGCAGCCAAAACTGATGTGATAATAACAACCCTTGATGAAGGAATCAGTTTGGCAGCAGAATTTGATGGACACGGTTACGATAGGGTAGCTACATGGAGGACACCATCATGGGAAGACGTCAATATCGAAATCATGAATCGATATTATACAAAGATTTCAGACGATACTTTCCAGAAATTGCATAGTTTGCGTGGCGCACATAATCTATGGTACGTATACTGCAACAAATCAAGTAAAAAATCAGAAAATATAAAATCAGCACTTTCGAAATGTATCAAGAATGAGATGGCTCTTTCATCAGAAGGCTATGACTTTGAAACTGTGTTGAATGAATGCGGATTTGGATATATGGAAAAGTTAGAAAGATGGAATCAGAAAATAGAAAAGGAACAGGAAAAAGACATTATACTCTGGAAGATAGAATTTAATGATGGTCAGGATTACATTTGAATTAGCAGGCGAAAGCAAGAAATAGCGTGAAACACTTAAAGCATCTACCTAAATTAAATTTAATATAAATTGAAAATATCAGTATTAGGAGCAGCAAAAGAAGTTGGGCGTTCGGCATTTCTTGTAAATGCTGATCATACAAATGTTTTAATGGATTATGGCGTCCTCTTGAAAAGAGAACCGATTTTTCCTATGCATGTCAAGCCGAAAGAGATCGATGCAGTAGTAATTACTCATGCACACCTAGATCATTCAGGATTTGTACCTTCTCTATTTCTATCTGAATCAACAGGATTAGAGGCTCTAGGTACTCTTCCGACTTTTGAGCTTTCTCAGTTACTAATTGAAGATATGATCAAGATATCAGGATTTTACTTACCATTTGAATATACAGAGCTTATTACCATGATGAGGCATTCTAGAAACCTACAGTACAGACAGCCACATATGATAAGCGACGTCAAAATAACTCTTCACGAATCTGGACATGTGCTAGGTGGTGGCTCTGTAATCATAGAGCATGGTGGAAAGCGCATATTCTATACGGGAGATATCAATACAAGAGGCTCTAAGTTACTTAGACCAGCCGACTTAGAATTTGGTGAAATTGATCTAATGATTATAGAAAGCACTTATTCCCAGGCTGAACAAGTGCCGAGGGACCAGTCAGAGAGAGAATTACTCGAATATGCTAATGAAGTAATTGAAAGGGGTGGGACATTATTTATTCCAGCGTTTTCTGTAGAAAGAGCCCAAGAAATTGCTTGTGTTCTAAAGACATACAACTTTCCACATAAAGTGGTAATGGACGGAATGGCGTTAAAGGCAAATGAAATTATGGTTCGACACCACACTTATCTCAGAGATGCCGAAATATTTAAAAAGGCAATAGGAGAGGCAGAATGGATTACAGGATGGAACAGAAGGAAAAAAGTCGTACATGAGCCATGTGCAATAATCTCTCCAGCTGGAATGCTCGTTGGAGGATCAGCTGTATTTTATTTGCAGGAGATCGCAAAAAGTGATAAAAATGGCATCGCTCTTGTCTCCTACCAAGGCGAAGGAACACCCGGGCGTGCTCTTCTTGAAAAGAAGATTACTACATTCAACGGGGAGATTAGAAAGTGCTTGGCTGATGTCAAAAGACTAGAGTTTTCTGGTCATAACAGTAGAAGCGAATTATTTGAAATTCTAGATCATGTAAAGAGCAATCCTAAAGTTCTTACAGTTCATGGAGACGGAGCATCATGTACAAAGTTTGCAGAGGAGATTAAGCAGAAATACGGTTACTCTGCACAGGCTCCTGATACAGGCGAGGTCATCACCATCTAGCATGACAAATTTTATAGCATTTCTTAATCTGCATTCAATTTTCAGTATTTTAGGTCAGCAAACCGATTTTGGATGAAATTTATGCCTCTTGAGTAGTTAGTGTAAACATTCCTCACTAATTTATTTGTAAGTTTACAGCAAAAATTATTTTATGTGCTTCACATATTCTACAGGCTTTATCACTTATACCTATAAATTGTGTATAGAATGCTTGTATATACGTGATGATTATAAAAAATACTGATCCATACAAACTGAGAAAATGCATATCTTGTAAAAAAGATATACCTCTGAACGACAAATACTTTACATACCCTTTATCTTTACAACTGTCTTGCCTTTCTTGCGCCCAAAAGGAAATCCCTAAAACAATCGAAATATTACATCATGATTTAAAAAAAATAAATGAAGAACAAGAAAAGTAATAAATAGAATATAATAAGTATTATTATATACTGTTGTTTAATCCCTTTAAGTCGTTTTTCATCATCATAGAATGATACCCCCTAACTATGAGATGAGTATTAACAGTGGCCAGATGTTCTTGTGGGAGAAATTTAACGATACATGGTACGGAGTATATGGGGATCATATACTCAAGTTCTATTCACCAAATTATAACCGACAAGATGTAATGGCTAATGGCGAAAATGACAAGAATACTGTAAAGTTATTTTCCTATCCCGAATTTAAGGACTGTGAACGACACATATTTAGGCTTGACGATAATATCAGAAATATCTTATCTAGTCTTTCGAAAGATAGGGTAGTCTCAGAAACAATAATTAAATATCCTGGTTTACGTTTAATGCGACAGGATCCTCATCAATGCATATTTTCTTTTGTATGTTCAAGTAATACAAATATAAGTATGATTCGGAGAATGCTGAAGAACCTTTCAAGAAAATTTGGAAATAAGATCTTCATCGATGGAAACGAATTTTATACTTTTCCTAAAGCAGAGAGTGTAAATAAGGCAACCATTGGCGAGCTGATATCTTGTGGTCTTGGATATAGAGCCAAAGCAGTCAAAAGCGTTGCTCAGAGTATTGCGTCTGGAATTCTGGACATAAATCTTCTATTGGGAGATAGCTATGAGGTTGCGAAGCAGGAATTAATGAAAATATATGGAGTAGGAAACAAGATAGCAGACTGTATATTGTTATTCTCATTAGAAAAACTTGAGGCATTTCCTATTGACGTATGGATATCAAGAGCTATATTTCAGCATTATAATTGGCTATTATATAATAATAATAATGAAGAGCAGTATATAAAAGGAAATATTATTAGAGGTGGGAAGATAACTTCATATCAATACAAAATACTATCTGAGGCAATTAGAGATTATTTTGGAAGATATTCAGGATATGCTCAACAATATCTGTATTATGATATACGACATAGCGCTGGCAAAAAATGGTAAAACCTCATAAGGATATTAAAAACGATATTGATACTTGTTGTCATTATTGTAGCACGGCATCAGAATCACTTCAGATAATGCCAAAGTGATATTTTGGATCTTACTTCAGAGTATAAATCTGATATATTATCAATATCCTCTTTACGATAGTGATCTTCGGTGTTGGTTGTCATGCATATCGAACATGGAAGTTCATTTTAGAGTCTTACTCGATATTTTCCGAAAATGTTTTGTATATCTGCAAAGCATCTTCCTCGTCTTTTGCACCAACTATTGTAGCAGATCCACTTGTTAGAAAACTTATAGATAGTTTGCTAGCATTATTGCTTATTGCGGTTACTCCCAAGTTACCTCTATTTTTAATATTGTACCCTAGCAATTCTGCTTTCTTTACTATACCATTGAGATTAATTGACAGAGATTGTTCCGATGGAGTAACGGTATATGTTCTTTTACCTCTATCTCTTCCGCAAAGTTCTTCAATTATTATTTGCTGTTGTATAGTAGGTTTTTGTTTCTCCATATATCTTTGTGCTCCACAAGACGTACATTCTTCTTGTTTTGACATCTTAATCTTCTCAAATGAAAGTTCATTCAAGTCGATATAAAGCAGCTTGTCTACCAGCGAAGGTTGTTGTCCTATGATAATCTTAACGGCTTCAGACACTTGTATACCCCCCACAAGATAAAGTATTGATGGATGTACTCCCTCAGTGCTACAAGTTGGCATATCATCCTCAGTCAATGCAGGAAACATGCATCTCAAACATGCAGATTCATTTGGTAAAATTGTACATACTGAACCTAACATTCCTAATGCTCCAGCATAAATGAACGGGATATTATACTTGATGCATGCATCATTCAATGCATATCTGGCATCTATACTGTCCAGAGCATCTATAACCACATCCGCTCCTTTAACAATACTGTTAGATGTATATTTGGTAACAGAGATTGGAACTGCTTCAATTTCAACTTCAGGATTAATTTTTTTCAAATGCTCTGCTGCTGCTTCAACCTTAACTTTACCTATATCTTCCTCACGATAAAGGTGTTGTCTATGCAGGTTCGAGATTTCCACGACGTCTCTATCAATTATTTTTAATTTACCGATACCCATTGCAGTTAATTGAGTGGCAACAGGATTCCCAATACCGCCGATTCCAACAATACATACTTTAGCATTACGCAATCTTTCCATTCCTGCAAAACCAATTTCTTCAAGCATTATCTGCCTCGAATACCGCTGCATATCTACATTTTTAAGTTCTGAACCCCCAGCTACGGCTGGCAATATATATACAGAATCTCCATCCTTTAGCAAAGTAGTAAGGCCGTTACTGCTAAAGCGCATGTTTTTGTTATTAATATAGATATTAATAAGAGCACGTGGCTTCCCATTTATATCAAATACTTTGCGTTTGAAATCCTTTCCCATCTCATCAGTAACTTTGGTGAATGCCTCTTGTATATTATCAGCTTCTAAGGAAATTTTTTTCTCTCCTGCGCCACTATTCAATACCGATGGAATTACGAATTCAATTTTAGCCATTACCTTTGTACCTCTTGAAGAATGTTATCCATAGACTTTTTCGTCTCATGAGATCATTGCTGAAACCGTTTGTATATCTGGTTTTACAGTTTTAAGTCTTGGAAGTGCATTTATAATTGCTTCAGTAGTTTTAAGACCGTTTCCAGTAATGTAGCAAACTATTTTTTCATCCTTGTCGATTTTACCGTCTTCAATTAATTTTCGAAGTACTGCTATCGATACTCCACCTGCAGGTTCTGTAAAGATCCCTTCTCTCTTTGCAAGCATTAATATCCCATCTATAATTTCTGCATCTGTCGCTTCCTCTGCAATTCCGTTATATTGGCTTAATCTTTTAAGCACATATACTCCATCCCCAGGGTCACCTATTGCTAGACTTTTGGCAATTGTTTCAGGCCGTTCTATAGGAATAATCTCGCTACTTTTTCTCTTAAAGGCATCTACTACTGGAGCGCATCCATGAGGCTGTGCAGCAATAACCTTAATACCTGATATACTATCGATCAACCCAGTTTCATATAATTCTTCAAATCCCTTGCAAATTGCATTTAGCATTGCTCCACTTCCCACAGGTATTATTAGGGTGTCTGGAACTTGCCAATTTAATTGCTCTATTATTTCATAGGCAAGTGTCTTGGAACCTTCTACATAATACGGTCGCATATTGATATTCACAACGCCTATTCCTTTAGAATCTCCTATTACTGAAGCAACTCTATTAGCATCATCATAAGTACCATCTACCGATACAAATTCAGCTCCATATGCTAATGCTTGTGCAATCTTTACATGCTCGATATCACAAGGAGCGAAAATATAGCATGGCAATTCTGCAACTGCTGCATGAGCTGCAGTTGCAGAAGCTAGATTACCAGTGGATGCGCAGCCCACTGCATTTAATTTAACCTCTTTAGCCCTGGAAATAGCCACGCCAGCAGGTCTATCCTTAAATGAAAAGGTAGGATTTACGGAGTCATTTTTAATAAATAGATTTTTCAATCCGCCTATTTGTTTGCCAAGTCTGTTAGCGCGTTGTAATGGGGTAAAACCAGCATCAAGGCTCACTATATTGTTTCTATTAGAAATAGGCAAGAATTCAAAATAGCGCCAATAGGTTTTTTCTCTTGATTCGAAGGTGCCTCTATTAATATCAGAGGAAAAATTATAAGTAACATCAAGAGGACCAAAACATTCCTCACATATATAGCTCAACTGCGTAGTGTATTCTCTTTTACACTCTCTACACTCTAGAGATTTGATATGGCCCATGTTCTTTACGCTTTCTCTCAATCCGGGATAGATAAATTTCTCTAATCTAATTTTAGTATTACTATATTTTTACCAAAAAAAAATTTATTGGAGTTAACCTCAGATATTATGCAAAATATGCTTTTAATATGAGTGTTTAACCTCTATCTTCCTTGTTATTTTTGTCTATTTTCAATATATTATGAAAACACGAAGCGTTTCCGGTATGACATACAGGGGATACGGGGTCGACTAGATATACCAATGCGTCTGAATCACAATCCACCAATATTTTTTTAACGGGCTGTATATTTCCAGATTCTTCACCTTTCATCCACAATTTATTACGGGATGTACTCCAAAACCAAGCGTTTCCCGTTTTAATAGTATTATCCAATGCTTCATTAGTAGCATAAGCAAGCATAAGAACATCTTTTGTCATCATGTTTTGAACTACAACAGGAAGCAAACCTTTTCTTTTTGTGAAATCAATGTCTTTTATTGATTTTAGGTTCATTGTTAGTATGTTCTACCTATCATGTTATTGACTATAGAAACAAATAAACCAATTGCTTCTGATTCACCTGATTTATTTGTGTCATTTCTAAAACAACATACTGATATCAACGCCTATCTCTAATAGATCGCCCTCTAATCACATCCCTTTGCATGAAAATGCTACGAGTGTTACCAAGAAACTCTGCTATCTTCTGGCTATTTGTGCTGATGGATTTTGGTTAGAGCCTCGTTTTATTACATCTGAATGATATTACTGGTTGTTATCGTGATCAGAGGATGGACCTCATTTGTATAAATTTATTTATACCAGCAATAGTCGCAGT
>JBKPEX010000005.1:0-2875 GCA_046728625.1 Thermoproteota archaeon | reverse complement strand
GGCTCATACTCATTCTCTGCAGTAACCCAATAATATGATTAAAACAGCAATCTCCTTTACTTTTAATATCTTCTCGCCTGTGCTCTTCTACATTCCATATCCAAAACGGCTTATTCTTTAATCTATTGAATAGTTTAATTTGATCTGAATTAAATTGTGCCGAAGATTGAACTAGCTTTTGCAGATCTTTGAATGTCACTTTGTAAAACAAGATTAGAACACGATTAGCTTTATCTTTTTCTGGTATATGGCAAGGTCACAGGATCCAGACAGTGCCGGATCACAATTTTTCATAGTTTTGAAAGATTCAAAGTTTCTGGATGGACAATATACTGTATTTGGAAGAGTAGTATCTGGAATGAATGATGTAGTTGATAAAATTGCATCTCTGAAAACTGATACGGCAGATGCACCATTAGATACTGAAGTGGCAAAGATGATAAAAATCACTGTTAATGATTCATAGCAGTTTAGTATGAGTACTATAGTATCTGTAGAGGTAATAGTTCAGAGCAGCAAACAAGATAGTTAAAATCGAGAATTTTTAATGAGATTACTTTTCGTTGTGTTATGGTAAGTCGATATATTGAAGAGAAGATAATCTAGGCACTTCTAGTTGAATTTATCTCATCCTTCAACTGACTCATGTCATTGTCTTCGATTGGTCTGCAAGAGATTTGGCCTATTTTGTAAGATCCGAAATATATTTGCAGTTATTATAGTTAGCTCTGCTAGTCGCAGAATACGCTACAGAACACTGATAACATACTCAGGTGGTCCGATGTAAATACTATACCAGAGTTTTGATTTATTGATCTTTTATATATCTGTACCAAAATACTTACAATATTTTGGGTAATGGTATACTAAAGTAAAACGTAGCTCCTTTTCCATCTGCATTATTTTCAGCCCATATCATACCACCATGAGCTTCTATAATGCTTTTTGAAATAAATAATCCTAAACCAGTTCCCTGATACGATTTTGAAGCAAATCTTGAAAATAGTTTAGGGAATACTTCCTGATCTATTCCTATTCCAGTATCTCTTATACTAACTATGACGTTGTTTTCACTGCCGTCTTGCTTTTCATTCTTTGATATATTTATAGAAATAATTCCTTCCTCGGTAAACTTGATGGCATTGTTCAAAAGGTTTGAAATAACTTGTGCGAGTCTTACTCGGTCTGCTTTTAATGTAATATTTTCTTCTTCCTTTCCTTTGAACTCGCACAGAAATTTTAAATTTCCATTGGCTTTTTCAACCTGATCTTTATAATCTTCTATAGCGTCTATTAAAACGTCTTTTAATTTGATGTGTTCGGTATTAAGATTAAATGACTGGCTTTCAATTTTAGTAACATCTAAAATGCTATCTGCAAGTCTTTGCAGCCTTTTTGCATTTCTAATAATGATGTCTAAATAATTATTATATTGATTGATATCAGTTGATTTTCCACAACGTAGAACTTGTGATAAACCTAGAATGGGTTGAATAGGAGTTCGTAGCTCATGAGCTGCCACATTTAAGAATTCATTTTTCATTTTATCTGATTCTCTTTGTTTTTCATACTCTAATATTTTTTCATATCTGATGCGTTCATTCCAAAGCACTTCAAAAAATGACTTTGATGACTCAACGCCTATCTTGCTATTTGAATATACTACAAATCCTAGTGCTTGTGAAAATGTTTCGGCTTTAGGATCTTTGAGCTCAAATCTGAGGAATTTTGTATCATCAGTTATAAAAACACCAGAATGAGAATTGCCCCCATCTATAATTCTGACACGGGGATCTTGATTGTTTATCCTTTTAACAACTTGATGGTTCTCGTTGGACAAAGGACAGATGATTTTTATTATTGCACCTTTTTGAGAAGATGCCTTTATCAGAAGATCGATAATACCAAGCCTATCTGCTCTAATCATGGCTCTGCTATCAGCAAATAGAAGGAGAGCCTCTTTTTGTACGGATCTTGCAAGGTCCATGTAAATCTCGGTAGCCTTTTGGCGGTCGGAAATGACCTCAAGAAATTCTGGCTCTATACCTTGTTCGATATCTTCTATAATGTCTTCAGCTGGTATTGATTTATGCCATAAAGATTCAAAAATTGATTGCTGTTGTTCTACCATCTCTTTTACATTGCTATATATAGCTTGTTCCTGCTGATGTTCGTTGAAAGTTATGGAACCTAAGTATTCTTTTTCGTTTACTGCAAAATTTGCCTCGATCTCGTCTAGGTGCCTAAGTGAACTATTTGGTTTAATTAATTGCTTACAATAGTGAACATTTTCCTTTGTTATCTGGAAAATGTATCTTTGTCTTAGTTTTCTTTTGTTAAGATTAGCGAGTCTTAATTTATTTACCAATCCAAACGAAAAAAATTTTCCGGGAAATTTATGGTTACCGCATATATTGATGCTGTTATTCCCAGTCAAATAAAGTTCCAATAGTGCATTTATCACTTCAACTCCATGCACTACTGAAGCCTTTGCCAGCCTTCGACGGAGGATCATCATTAGGACGAAGTATAATATACAATAAATAACTTATATAAATTTTTTATTATTCGTTATATAATGTAATAGGAAAAACGCTAATTACACAAAATCTACATATTTATCCAAGAATCATATAATTATTGAATGGAATGACCTTGCTCATTATTTCTATAATACACCTTACTGACACCATTTGATAATGTCGTTAATAACACGAGAGAAGTATGGTAACATTTGATTCTTTTATCAGGACAGTATTTTAAAAATAAAGCATCATCTTCTGCAGTCCATAGATCAGAGGGTTTGTATATTGACTGTTCTTTTCTTTTTAACTTGGGAATATTTTCAATTATAGAAGGTTTAGGTCTTTTATCC
>JBKPEX010000289.1:0-7616 GCA_046728625.1 Thermoproteota archaeon | reverse complement strand
TGTATAAGAGACAGCAAGAGAATATCCTAGGCCTGTTGTGAAGTACAAAAGATATGAGAGAAGCAGGTCCAAAATGCATGCTTACTTACCTGAATGTATGGAGGCTAGTGAAGGATTTCAGGTAAGAATTGCTGAATGCAGACCGTTATCTAAGACCATATCATTTGTGGTGATAGAGGTGGATCGTAAAGATGTCATCTAAAACCAGAGCAGTTTCGGCAAAGGGCGTTGAAGAATTCCGTCCTTATGTAACCAGAGCACTCCCGGTTACAGCAGAACTAGTCTGCGCAGATAATACCGGCGCGAAGGTTCTCCGAATAGCACAAGTAACCCGATACAAAGGCAGACATTCAAGGATGCCATCTGCGGCAGTAGGTGATTTTGTAACTGTAACGGTTAAAAAAGGACCCGCTGAACTACGAAAACAGATCTTCGGGGCTGTGATTGTAAGACAAAAATATCCAGTGAAAAGACTTAATGGTATACGAGTCACATTTGAGGACAATGCTGCCGTCTTAGTGACGCCTGAAGGAGAGATCAAAGGAACTGATATTAAGGGACCGGTGGCAGCAGAAGCCGCAGAGAAGTGGCCAAGGATAGCAAACCTAGCCGCTATGATTATTTAGGAGGATATGGCATAATGGCGAAAATTAATCCAAAATTTTTGCATCTTCCAAAACACAAACGAGATCAGATGATAGGATGTTGTCTTTCGCAAGATCTTAAACAGCAACACAAGAAAAAAAGTATACGTGTAGTTAAAGGTGACTCTGTTAAGGTGATGCGCGGAGAGTATACTGGAATTGAGGGAAAGGTAGAAAAGGTTAACACTAAAAGGGGCACCCTGTCAATCGAAGGTATTCAAAGAGAAAAGGTACGTGGGGGAAATGTAAAGGTGCAAATTCACGCATCAAATGTTATAGTCTCATCTCTTAATGTCGAAGACAAATATAGGAAGGATAGAATCGAAAATGTTACTACACGGACAGTTAGTCCCTCACAGCAAAGGGTCACTCGTAGCAATAGTGAAATCAAGGCTAAGACGGTTAAGACAAGAAAAAAGGGCAGAGAAAATAAAGAGAAAGGGGGATAAAACATAATGGGAAAAAAAGGAAGGGATACAAGAGTTAAAAGACAAATGGCTCCGTCGTTTTGGAAGATAAAGCGCAAAGAGGGAAGATTTATCCTGAACACAAGGGCCGGACCTCACTCGAAAAAGTCAGCCTATCCTTTAGGAATTATACTTCGTGATATACTGAGGGTTGCTGATACAATGTATGAATGTGACAAAATCGTGAAATCTGGGAATATTAGAATAGACGGAATCATTGTGAGAGATGTCGGTCACGCTGTAGGTTTAATGGATACAATAGAGTTGGTCCCCAGTACTCAGTCGTTTAGAATGGTTCCAAAAGATTCGGAGATTTTAGTGCCAGTCGATATTCCAGATAATGAAAAAGCTATCAAGCTTCTCAAGGTTGTACATAAGAGTACTCTCAATCCAAAATTGTATCAGTATGGTTTTCACGATGGCAAGACATTCAGAAATGACCAGAAATTCTCGGTAGGGGACACATGTTTAGTTACGCTTCCAACCAAATCTGTTATAAACCATATTAAATTTGAAAAGGGTTGTACGGCTCTAATTATCCGAGGCGAGAACGCAGGAAGAATCGGGAAGGTTGAGGATATCAGAGAGGGAATATTTTCATTACCTCGTCGTGCTTTAATCTCATTCGGCGACAAATCCATAGAATTGCCAGTCGAAACAGTACTCGCAGTAGGTCTAGAGCAACCTATGATCAAAGTGAACTAACATGGCAGAAGAAAATAAGAAATCTAATGTAATGAAGAGGATAACTGTGGGAAAAGTCGTAGTGAACATCGGAGTGGGAAAGTCAGGGGAAATACTTGAAAAAGCTAAAAACGCATTGCAGGAAATAACGGGTCAACAGCCTAGCGTGCGCGGCGCAAAGAATACAGTCAGAGACTTTGGAATCCACAAAGGAGAACCAATAGCTGCAATGGTAACACTCCGTCGGAACTCAGCAATAGATTTTCTTAAAAGGTCAATAGAAGCCAAGGGTAATATGCTCAGACTTTCGTCCTTCGACGATTTTGGAAATATCTCCCTTGGTATTCGCGAACATATAGATATACCAGGGACTAAATACAATCCTGAAATAGGTATCTTTGGAATGGATGTGAGTGTAGCATTAACTAGGCCAGGTTACAGAATAGCAAAAAAAAGAGAACGCAAAAGCGTCGGCCAAAAGCATCGGATAACGAAGGAAGAGTCAATTGACTTCTTTAAACAAAGCTTTGGAGCACAGATAGGATAAATGCCCAAACCACGTGATTATGCAGAAACTGGGAGGAAACAACTTGCCCATGGCAAGGGAACCCGCTGGTGTAAAAGGTGTGGTTCATATACAGGTCTTATCCAAAAATACAAGATTATGCTTTGCAGACAATGTTTCAGAGAAGTGGCTTCGAGTCTAGGATTTAATAAGTATCAATAATGGATAAATGACTTAACATGCCGGCATTAAACATCTTATCAAATATGTTCACTACCCTGTATAACAATGAGTCTAGGAGAAAGAAAGAGTGTATTGTTTTTCCTGCTTCTCGATTTGCAAGCGATATTCTAAGAGTGATACAAAGACACAGGTTCATTGGTGAATTTGAGCAAATTGACGATGGCAGGGCAGGCAAGTTTCGGATTCAGCTGCTGGCGAAGATAAATAAATGCGGGATAATAACCCCACGGTATAGTGTTAAGAAAGACGGATATCTGGGCTGGGAACGGCAATACCTGCCGGCTTACAGCATGGGGATTTTACTTGTATCGACAAGCAAGGGAGTGCTGTCTCACCACGAAGCACGGGTCGAAGGAATTGGAGGAGTCTTAGTAGGATATGTCTTTTAAGACGAAACAGAAAGACCAGTATCAAGAGACCCAAATAGATTTATCCGACAATATTAGTGCCACGCAACAGGAGAGTGTTGTAACTGTTACAGGTAAATTAGGAGTAATAAAGAAAGATTTCACAAAGATTCCAGCTGAAATAACTATCGTTGACAAAAAGATATTAATAAAAACTAACGGGATGAGGAAGAAGGACCTAGCTATAATGAATACGGCAAAGAGTATCCTAAACAATATGATGGTAGGTGTCGAAAGAGGCTTTACCTACAAATTAAAAATAATCTTTGCCCATTTTCCGATAACGGTTAGGATAAAAGGAAAACGCGTATATGTAGAAAATTTCTTTGGTGAAAGATCGTCTAGGATTTCAGACATAATAGGCGAAGGAACAAACGTAAGTGTAGCTGGAGACGATGTCATAGTAGAGGGTACAAATCTAGAAGATGTATCACAGACCGCGGCAAATATAGAGTCGTCTACTAAATTGAAAGGAAAAGATCAACGGGTATTCCTAGACGGGATATATATTTACTCCCGTTTGGAAGGGATAAAGCAGTCTTAGGTTTGTACTGTACGAATAATCAGTTTTCGTAGAAAAAAATTGTCTCGTAGAAAAATATATGTGCTTGAACCGAAATATCAACAAATTATGTCTTGTTGTAAAACACTTGTCCTAACTCGGCCTTTCGTTGTTTAGATTCAAATTCACTGAGCGATTTTACGTAAGAGTACGTAGTGGGTAAGATACTAAAGTCTCATTTTTAAATATGTAGCGCTTTTCGTAACTCTACCTTTGTTCTGATAGGACGTTTGTAATGTATTAAGGAAAATCCAAAAATAAATAGTTGGCACAACCTATCATAGCTTGTTATGTAAACATTTATTTTTGTGCTCGGTTTCTTTTATGCTGCGCCGCTGTAGCTCAGCATGGTAGAGCAAATCCGCTTTGCATATATGTTAAATACGGAGCTCAACTGGCTGTTAACCAGTGGGTCATCAGTTCGAGTCTGATCAGCGGCGTCCGTATGTTACTCATTAATAGTTAAGGTTTCTGATCGACTGCGCATGCTACTCAAACATTTCGTTGAAGTCAGAACATCAATTCGTCTAGCGCTATAGCATCGGAAAGAAGGTCCAAATGTCTAGTTGCTATGATATATCCGTTCTTGATTTCGTTAGGGGAGACCCATCTATTGGAGGATGAGAATAGCCTCTCTTTTTTGATCCTGCTCTCTAGGGATTCAATATCTAATTCCTTCTCTTCGATATCATCAGTATCAGAATGTTTGATTGTTAACAGAACCCTTTTGACCAAGACTCTGCGGCCAAACCTCTGGGAATAGTCCCGAACATTCTCATCTGTCTCAATTAGTTTTATCTTTAGCTGGATCCTATTCAAGGCATCTCTGCTTGTCAGCAGCCTATCATCTAGGAACCTATCGTAACTCATATCTCAGATTTGTTAGCCAATAACCACTTATATGAACTAAGCCTTTGGCTTCACTGCTACTCTATTTTTATGGACAACATCCATACGCTCAAAATTAAAGTACGTTAATCCTGTACATGTAACGCCACAGTCAGTCATTCTAACGGGCATGCCGTGATATGGATTCTTATCCGAGATGGAACCGAGCACCGCAATTCCATTCATCTGAATAATACCAAATACAGTTGGACAACTCTTTATTCTTGATGTACTAAATTCGACAAGTTTTCCTGTCAGTGTCATTCTTTCCAATTTTGTTTTTGATAAGCAGTGCTTACAACGCTTTGAAGGGGGCCATGTCTTTCTTCTGCAACAGATACATGTACTAACTCTAAAATCCCCGCTTCTTAGATGCCTAATAAATTCGTTCATGCTTCAGCGCCCAGTATAATAACAGTAGCCGAAGTTCCTGCAGCTGCCAAATTTAGAATCAAGCCATTCTTACATTGCTTAACCTGCCTTCCCGTAGCTTCATTGCTAAGTTGAGCTACTATTTCTGCAGTTTGAGCGACACCTGTCGCACCAACAGGATGTCCACATCCGATAATTCCTCCTCTCGGATTGATATCCATTCTACGTTCGTCCACAAATTTTCCTCCTTTTCCCTTGTCTGCAAAGCCAAGATCTTCATAGGCTAAAATCTCAAGAATAGTAAAAGCGTCATGTAATTCTACTACATCGATACAATTTGGTGAAATTCTGGCCCTTTTGTACGCATCGTTTGCCGCTTTTCTTGCTGAAAGGATACACGATAAATCCCCAAGAACGCTGCTAAAACTGGCAGAAGCTGTATGTCGTCCTATCCCTTTTATCCATACTGGATTGTCTGTTACCTCGTTTATTTTTTCTTCTGAAAGCAACAATACGGCGGCCGAGCCGCTGCACAACATTGAGCAATCTAGCAGCTTGATAGGATCTACAATAGGCTTAGAATACAATACATCATCTATTGTGATTGACTCCTTGAAAACGGCTTTTGGATTTCTCGTTGCGTTCAACCTGTTTTTAACAGCAACCTTTGCCATCTGTTCCTCTGTAGTGCCGAACTTTCTCATATGATACTTGGCGTACATCGCTGCCCAATGAACAGGAAAGTTAAAGGAGCCTCTGGATACATCCCATAAAAGTTGGTTGCCAGGGCTGTTAGCTAATTCTGCTCCCACTACCAAAACAGAATCACACATCCCTGACGCTATATATGAAAATGCAGAGACGATGGCATCTGTTCCAGAATTGCACAAATTGTCTATTCTGTGCGAGATTGTTGGGGTAATACCAAGCATCTCAGAAATTATGCTCGCGCTGTACTGTTCCCCTGCACATGAGGAGAATAATACTGCATCTATTTGGCTTTTGGGTAAGACACATTTTTTCAGCAGTGCGCCGCAGGTTTGGACGGCATCGTCGAATATAGAACCCTTGGAGTCCTTTCTAAATTTCGATGTTTCGCATGATACTATTGCTACTTTGTTCATTTTAAAAAACTGAAAGTATCTCTTCTACTGGCTCCCCTGTTTTTTTTATTGGATTTACCTGCAGTATTGCGAGGGAAATTCCTGTACTGATAAATTTCTCCAATGACTTAATACATTGTTCCCTGTTACCTGAGATGGTGATAGCATCCAACATGTGATCGGGCACAGAAGATGCAGCTGCATCTCCCCCGTTTGTCCAGTACTGATATGTAATTTCTTTTACCTCTTGTCCATATCCATTCTTTGATAGAAAGGTGTTGTACGCTTTACCTACCGCTATGTAAAAAGCAAGTGTTTTAGCAGCCCGCTCTCTAGCCAAATCTGGATGCTTGTTTGAAATCGCAGATATGAAAACACACGAGGTATTGAAGGCTTTATTATCTTTATCCAATCTTGAATTTATTTTAGTAATTGTTTTCCTCAATTCTTCAAATGGACGAAGATAAAGAATCGTTCCATCAGCAATCTCTGTTGCGAGCGACAGCATTCCTTCATTAACCGCCCCCACAAAGATTGGGATATATTTCCGCTTTGGTTTGTACATAAGACTGAAATTTTGTATTTGAAAGAACTCGGAAGTATAATTCACTTTCTCTCCTGTTACTATTCTTCTGATGCATTCTATGTATCTCCTCATTCGCAAAAGGGGCTTCTTAAACATCAAGCCGTGCCAATTTTCTATTATTGTTGGTGAGCTTGCTCCTAGGCCTATCATCATTCTGTTTCCGGATAATAAATCAATTGTTGTTGCTCCCATGGCTATTGTTGCTGGTGAACGAGAGTAGACGTTGATTATTGACGTTCCTAATTGTACTTTCTTGGTCACCTCTGCGAGAGCACCTAGCAAAGAGAATGCTTCTTTACCCCATGACTCCGGGACCCATATAGAGTGAACTTTTTTTTTTCGTCCGCTCTCTTTGACAATCTAAGGAGATCTACTGTATCTAGCAGACTTCCCAGACCTAGAGCCGTTCTAGCCGTGTTCATTAAACCAATCCGGCATTCTTAAGTTCCTTGGTTGCCTCTTCAATATCTTTGTGTGAATCTATTGATCTCCAAAATGAATCTTCATACCTCACGGCCTTCAGTTTCCGGTCGTTTACTAATAACGGCAGTGCTGTAACTTCGATGTTTCCATTATCTGGAAGATAGTTGAAAATCTCCCGCGTAAAATAATATACACCTGCGTTAACCCATCTGTCCTTTATCTGAGGTTTTTCAACGAAACCCCTGACACTAGAGTCATTGTCCAGCTGAACTACTCCATAGGGACTTCTCAAAGGAACTACCGCGATAACCGCAGAATTGCCGCTGTTCAACTTAGCCGGATCTAGATCTGTCAGGATATCCCCGTTCACCATAAAAAACCCCTCTTGTGGATTTCCTCCGAGCAGGCTTTCAGCATTTTTTAGCGCTCCTCCAGTTCCGAGGGGTTCCTCCTCAACCGCATAGCCTACCTTAACTCCGAACTTATTACCGCTGCCGATATAATCTATTATGTGCTCTTTCATATAACCTACGCAAATTACTATCTCCTTTATTCCGTGATCTCTAAACCATCTTATTTGCCACTCTATGATAGGAACGTTTAATACGTGAATCATAGGTTTCGGCCTTTCATCTGTTAGGGGTCGTAATCTCTTACCTAGGCCTCCTGCTAAAATGATTGCCTTCACTGTGTGGAGATCCAATCAGTATCTATAAATAAGTATCTTAGCGC
>JBKPEX010000421.1:0-6461 GCA_046728625.1 Thermoproteota archaeon | reverse complement strand
GAATAATGTTTGCATCTAACCATGAAATCAACGTGTTAGACTTTTATTGAGTCCTACGCTGCTAGCAGGACATCCTCTAGCGGAAGATTGTTGTAAGATACGAATGCTTTCTATAGCTATTACACCTATCAGTCCTAGTGCTGCTATGATAGCAAATATTGCTTGTATAATTTCTGAAGACGTTTTATGATATCGTGGAGTATAAAATCTTTAAGGCTTATCTGCTTGCATTATAGTTATCTATTAAATACAAAATATTATGATGTTTTGTCTTTTTAAGAGATTTCTAAGAAAAATTCATTAATAAACACTGATGCTTGTGCAATGAGAAAAAGCTAAAGTTGAGATTAATCTAATGACCATAATTTCAGTTAACTTGGATCCGAGGGCCGGTGAAGAGTATCTTAAATATTATACTAAGTTATAATACATTAAATTAAACTGAAGTCATTACATCAACAAACAATCAATATAAAAAGCATTTTCACTTTACCGAACATAAACTGTAATTGCTATAAATTAAGGTCTCTCCTAGTTATCCCTTGAGTAATATCTATGAAGGTTTCGGAATTATGCAAAATGATTGAAGATTCGATTCGCTCAGGAAGGTATCCTCTTGACGATAACCAAATGCGTCTTGCAAATCTTGTAAGCGTTACAAATAGATCTCTTAGTTCAGATAATGATTTGAAAAGCAACAACGATGATATCGAAATAGAAGTAAGAATTAAGAACCTGTATGTATTAAGCAATTATATCCATCAAATTGAGCATCTTCCGGGAATAATTGAAATGGATATCTTAGATAGTTTTAGAATGATATGCAGGCGTTTAGAAAGAATGCGTGCAGATGATAATGAATCTACAGCAACTATTTCCGGTGATAAATTAAAGAAGCTATAGAGGATGTACATAGAATGTAAATTCCATTTGTCATTTATTTATCAAAATTTCCCCATAACTAGAGTATCGTCCGAGATCGTTAGATAAAATATTAGAAGGATGCACCACCCATCTCATATTCATTCTACCGGTGTATTAAGTTGTATCAGATAAATAATCTTAGGGATGCGTAATACGTGGAGGGTTTAGTTAGCTAATGTTTTTACTGATGGTATGACACACGCACAGCCAGATTGTCATACAAGTGCTTTATCTATGGGCAACACATCTCCTATCTGTGTCCTCTCGCCATCCATGGTTCTGTTCAATACTTCGATGGCAGCATTTTTGTGCAAGTATTCATTATTATTTCCACATCGATATGAGTAAGTGCATCTAGGACACCCACTTTCGCTTTTGCACGGACACTCGGACAATATTGTTAATGCTCTTGCTATTGCTTTATCAAACTTATCGTATAATACTCTGCTTGCACCGTTTCCGCCTATACTTCCATCATAAATAAATATTAAACCAGAAGATCCAAGCGAGATTCCACCTAGATCCTGCGATGCTCCTCCAGTTAGCATGGAGCTTCCCTCTATTATAACATGCTCTGTGGCATGATATCCGCTCATTTCTACATGTTCCTCGTCATCATCAGTTGCCTTCAAAATCTCTTGAGGATCTGGCGCTCTGAAAACTAGCCCTTTAGTAACAAATTCAAATTCTACGGGATTCTCAAGCATCACTTTTGTTCCTTGCATTACGTCCTTACCAATTTCTATATTAGAGTATCCAAATACTCTCTTCTGGATGTTTAAAGAACAGTATTTAAGTTGCAATCCGTAAGTTTGCTTTTCTTCATGAGTTTCTAGAATGGTCGGCCACTCGTTGACCGTTGCCTTTGTATAATAAGGATAATCTTTAGAAACAGGTTTTAGCTCAGCATACGGCGGTATATGCTGCTGCTTTTCTTGTTTTTTATTGGAAAAATGCAATTTTTGAACCTGATATCTTCTTCCGCCTAAGAAGTATATTGCATTGTCGTGAAGCTCTTCTATTGCTTGTGGCATTTGACGTTCACCGATTAATTTACCATTATACATTATCCCCACTCTGGTTCCTATGCCTCTAATGCTAAATTGTGCTAGGACATCCATAGCCTTCTTGAAATTCGGTACAAACTTACCACGTGATAACTGAAGCAAATCTTTTGAAATGAGCTTTTGAACACTATTCCATATCTGGTATGACTCCGACATATGAATAGGTCTATCACAAGCCATTGCAAGAATTTGATGTTCTTCTACAAACGGATTACTAGGATCCGTATACGCCAATTCCTGATCTTCCAAATAGTCGTCTGGGTGCAGTTTGTAATACTGACTTATAGGATCATTAGCCAGTGTAAGAAATGCATATCCCTCTTGACCACTTCTTGCTGCTCTTCCGAGTCTTTGAACCACTCTGTTAATCGGTACTACGTCTGATATGATCGCATCTACATCTCCAATATCTATTCCTAGCTCTAACGTAGGAGTTGCAGAAATCGCCATTAGTGTGCCGCTCTTAAATGAGTCTTCAACTCCTTTGCGCTCTGTTGGTAGTAATCCAGCTCTATGCACTCTTATCTGTATTCCCTGTTTAGATGAATAAAATGCTAGCAGCTCTGAGCCTAAATGAGATTTATTAAACGCAATTGTCTTGTGATTCCTTTTAGTGATTTGTTTTAATAAATCAAGCATCAATGACCTTTGTGAATGCAATGAAGGAAACAAAACAACAAAGTTAATCTTACCTTTTCGACCCGCGCCTCTTATAATATCCAATTTTCTTCCAAATAATGGTGTACTGAAGTCTTCTGCGTTTGCTAGAGTAGCCGAGGCAGCAATTATTTGAAGCTTATTTTTATTAGCCGATATCGTGAATCTTTCAAGTCTTTTTATTATATGATGGATATTTGCCCCAAAAACTCCAGTATAAACGTGAGCCTCATCGACAACTAGATATTTTGCTGTTTTTATCAAACTGGAAAACTTTGTACGGTTAAGCAAGTGGTAATGAATTACATCAAAATTCGTAATAATAATTTCTGGAACTAGCTCGTTTATTATAGAGTCTCTTTCAGACTTTGTTGTATCGCCGTCAAACAAATTTACATTGACCCCTAAAGATTCCGCTAAATATTTTATCTTTGGCAGTTGATCCCTTGCAAGCGCCTTTGTAGGATAAACAAAAATAGCAAATACCTTTCCCTTTCCTATTACTTTAGATTTTAACGGTGATAAATATGAAATTTCCTCAAAAATTTTTTGTACTATTGGGATGGAGAAAGCCTCTGTCTTGCCAGAGGCAGTTGGTGCAACAACTAGTACGTCCTTTCCAAGTAAAATTTCCTTAATTGCCTTCTCTTGAAATTTATAAAGCCTTTTGATATCTTTTTTGTATAGAGCATCACTAATACTTTCTTCTATCGGGAGGTCTTTGAGTTCACCGCCTAGCTCAGGTTCTGGCTCCTGAAGGACTCTAAAATCAACTAAGTAATCTTTTTTAGAATATAATATACTTTTGAGTAATTCATTATCATTTGCATTATTATGGTTAATTAAATACTCTATCTCAGATTTTGGACGTAGAAGCTTTTCCTGATGGATTATCGATTCCACGTCCTGCGTCTTTATAACCTGTCCATTATCATACATATTTAGAAATTCCAAATATGCTTCGTCTAGCTGAGCCATTGATGGAACAACAGCGCAAATACCACATTTAGTGCACGCAAACATCAGCTTTCCATTGTATATCTTATTAACATCAATCGAATTCGTAGAAGGACTACAACATGGGCATCTATAATTGGACACAAATTCAAAAAGTATTACAAAGATATATCTTTTAGTAATTCAGCATTATAGAATAAGCAACAACTTAAGTATCCGTTATCAGTGAACAAAAGACCGCTGTCGAGTCGGGTTAATCTATTTAGAAACACAAAAGAAACAGTATTAACAGATCGACTCATTAGTTTAAACGATTACAATCAGTTGTATGAGTAAGTGGGAGATATCTCTATCAACGAAAAACATAACTCGTTGTAACATCAGATATTGATTAGTGTGGTATTATTCACTGGTTTTATGCCTATGCTGAATTCGTTAAAGGAGCTTTGGGAGTAATAAGCTGTATTGCCTTATAGTTTGTAATACATGCCTAAATGGCAAAGTAGCAAAAGTACCAGATGTATGTAAACCACGATGAAAATGATAGAGCAGTATAATTCTTGTTTCAGTGTTCTAATATTTACGGTATGTAAAATATTCCTTGGCCATTTCTATCCTTCTGTTGCATGTTTAAAAACAAAGTCAATAGAAGCAGTAATAATAATAAGCTTCTTGCAATCAAAAAAATATGATTTAGTACTGAAATTTTTGATTTTCTTCCAGCTCTCGTCCCTCGATTTGCGCTGCTGGTTGCTCGGGCTGCTTCTTTTTCTTTTTGCTTTTGTTTTTACGTCGATTTCTCATATCGGTAATCACAAACTCCTATGCATTGGATAATATTAGAAACGTTCCTAACCTATCTGGGGTTCATAGTCTAGCGTATCCGCTGCAGAAGAAGCAAACTTAATTTCTGCTTCTAGAGATCTTTTAAATTAAATACCCTTCTTTAGTAATAAGTTTTATTCCCCGATTCATAAGTACTATATCAATGACGACAAATCTATAATTATAAAAAACATACAGGCTAATCCTGGTTAATACAAGAACTATATATTATGTTTCGCAGATCTTAATGAGTTGGCTTGATTTGACTCTTCCTGGCAAATCACACACATTAAAAGGTTGGGACCTCTTCACAAAGATGTCAGAGATAGACGAGGCAAATAATAGCCTTACAAGATACAACGAGGAGCTAGAAAGAAAGACTTCAGATTTAATGCAGGCTAACAAGGATCTGTTTGACTCAAATCACGAGCTTGCACAACTCAATAAACGCTTAGCAGAGACTAACAAGAAATTCGCATCAACAAATAAAAGGTTTGCCCAGCTCAATATCGAACTAGCAGCAGTGAATAGAGAGCTGGAAAAAGCATATGTTACAATAGATAAGCAAAATAAAACCCATACTGAATTCCTCAATGTAGCAGCCCATGAACTAAGGACGCCTATTATGCCGATATTGGGAACAGCAGAATTACTCAAAACCGAAATAGAAGCAGATGCTTCCGGTGACAACAACAACGACGCCGAC
Organism: Thermoproteota archaeon; assembly: GCA_046728625.1. Classification (GTDB taxonomy): domain Archaea; phylum Thermoproteota; class Nitrososphaeria; order Nitrososphaerales; family Nitrososphaeraceae; genus DASQQB01. Next base: position 1,325 of record JBKPEX010000421.1, on the reverse strand, counting down.
TTGGAATGGAAAAAACATCAGGTCGAAGTCATCATCAGGAATGCAGAGAGATTAGAGACTCTTGCAAATAGCATACTCGATGTTACCAGAATCGAAGGTCAATTGCTTGTTCTGAATTATGAAAAGTTTGACCTAATAGAACTTATCTCAGACATCATCAAGGAATGCAAGAGGAATCAAATTACAAAGACAAATAAGATAGTACTTGAATTTAGGGGACATGACTCAGATATTATTGTTAAAGCGGATAAAGACAAGATAGCTCAGGTTATGTCTAATCTATTAAATAATGCTTTTAAATTTACTATGAAAAAGCAGACAGAAAAGGCAAACATATGGGTAAACTGTCAAAGACGGGATAACGATATGGCAGTTGTTAGCGTTGAGGATGACGGCGTAGGAATAGATTCTGACATAATGCCTAGGCTATTTACAAAGTTTGCTACTTCTAAGTCTTCTCTTGGGGGAACGGGTCTAGGACTATTTATTTCAAAAAGTATCATAGAAGCTCATGGTGGTAGAATATGGGCCGAAAATAGAGCACATGGAAATGGGGCCGCTTTTTACTTTACGATACCCCTAGAAATTTAATTAATCAATCCGTATCAGATTGCTTTTTTTACAATATATATGTATATGTCTCTAATAGTATAAAAGTAAGAATTATCTATAAAAAAATAAAGAAATTGAGTGATTCACCAGTGAGACGACTATTATGAGTAAACTTACGATCGTAATAGTTGATGACAATAGCGACGTTAATTCCCTTTTAGCAGGGGTGTTTTCCCTAAAAGGTTTTGATACTCATAAAACCTTTAACCCTGATGAATATTTGCAAAAACTAGATGAATTGAAAGGCATGGTTGACCTTGTAATTATGAACGGAAATATAGCCGCAGATCGAAGTGCACTGCTTATAGTCAAGACAAAGAGGACCAATCCAAAGATTGGAGTATTGGCAGTTGCAGATGATGAAAGTGTTAAGACGAGGGTATTCGACTATGGAGCAGATGATTTCACAACAAAACCTGTTAGCATAGAGACCATAGTAGACAAAGTCAATAAGATCTTATTAGGAAAAGAAAAGAACAATATTTGATTTGTTTTGAAATTCTTATTTCTTATGATAGGATAACCTTGGCACTAGGCTCATTAAAGCATTGACAGATTAATTTATAGGATCTTGTTTCTTGATATCCGGCATTTCAATATGGTCACAATTACCCACTGTTACATAAATAGCAGGCATAGTGTGTCTTGCGAATATATCTGGTTTAATTAGAGCTTTAACACTTTAATACTAATACTACTTTGCGTTATAGATC
>JBKPEX010000171.1:0-2668 GCA_046728625.1 Thermoproteota archaeon | reverse complement strand
GCTATGTGAAAGATACTTATAGGCTTTAAGCCGCTTTTAGTATTCGGAATTTATTGGCTATCAAAATGGCGCTTATCATAGTCGCCAGTGCTCCTGCTACAAACCCAGCTGGGAATTCTGGGACCACTTTAATTGGAAATTCTACTGATTCGGGCCTGATAGGATTGAAAAGAATGCCCTCTACCGAAACTTTTATTGAATAATTATTGCCAGTATCTAGGAATTTATAAGGTATCGTAACCACACTTTCAGCCGTATGTAATGGTTTGCCTGGTTGACCTGTCTGATTAGAAGCAGAGAATACTTCTTTACCATTCTTCATAATTGTAAAATCATAGTCTATATGGGGCTGTATGCTGCTTGTTCCCTTTTTGAGAAATGATACTTTGAACTCTGATTGTGCATTGTTTGTGGGCGGTTCTGGAGATGGCTGTAACAGGATATCAACAGCACCTCCATTTGTTGTTTTCCGTAGCCCAACAGACGTCTGAGCATATACCGGATTACTAAAACAAACAAACGACGCTAATACTAAAAGCGATCCTACCACTAGGATCTCTACAGCTTCCGAACGGCAATAGAAGGACGACAAAGGCGATTCTTCTTATTACATAATACTTTCTTACACTTATAATACTATCTGCGAAATTTACTACAACGACCCTTTCAAGTTGAACGGATAGAAGTTTAAATATGCCATGCGATCAGACAGATGTTTTATCATTTATTATCTATTGCGTGCAATACTTAATCTCTACTCAGCGAATGGATGCAGAAGACGGGATTGAATATAATAACCGTTATCAATAGTCTTCTTTGTTCTCTCAGATTCTCTAATTCCAACTACTTGAACCTCCCCTCACTTTAACAACCACTGTATTGCTAATACGATTAAATATTCTCTGCCTTTTTTTGTTCGTAAATAGCCATCCCAAAATTAGATCGATAGGTAATAAGAAAGATTTGCCGAAACTCTCTATTGCGGCGTCTATCAGGCTAAGGTGTCCTCCATTTACCTTTATTGTCTTTAAATGTAAGAACATTTTACCGACCGACTGGCCTCTTGTATATTCAAAATAAGTCCAATACAAAAAGAACACAAGGCTACGTACACTAAAAGAAACGGGAGCAAGACTTCCAAACAACTTCTGCGGTCTATTGTCCGTTAGCAACGAGAGTGTTATTGTAAACGATACTATTTGGAAAATGATTGTAATTATTATAAAATCTATCAACCAAGCGAAGAGTCTTTCCCTCCATCTAGCTATATTTGATTCAAATGGGTTTGAGTTGTAGTACCGATCTGAGGATATTCCTGGAGGTATGCCCACAGAATAAAATATTTCTTGCAAAATAATAAAGCTATTGTATTATAATGCGATTATAATATGAGCGTAGACGCAGATAATAATCAATTTCTTTGTTGCACTTATATTTCCTACGGTATAGTTGCTGATGCTGTACTAGATATGATATTAGCTTATGTTTTTCGCATACACCTTTTGGAATCTGTAATGTAGTATGCAGCGCCACTATCCATTTTGTTAGAAGCGATAGAACCAGAATTCGGTGCTCTTCATCGATTCAAAACTTTAGTCCGAAGTAAATTAAAAGAAACGTAGATGATCTATTGCTTGAAACATTCATTTCTTCAAAAGGTATGATTTTAACAACTGACAAGAGAATACGATATAAATGGATAGACCTATTAAACTTCTATGGTTAGATCCTATATCTGGATATTGGCCTGTCTTATAGCACCCTTGATAATACTATACACATCAAGTTCACTATTGTTGGTTGAAAATGTTTTTGGTCAGAGTCCACAAGGAATTATCATTAAATTGAGTTATGCTCACTTTGTGCCCCTTTCGACTTCGAAAGGACATCAAATAAAGATAATTGTCAATTACACCGCTAATGATACAAAAAATATTAACACCACAATAAATGGTGTTATGAAAGTATATGCGCTTAATGGAACTTTGCTGAGGACATCCGCATTTCCATCTGGGTTTAAGGCTCAAAATTTTGGCACAGCACAATTTGCAACTACCCTTTTAGATAGTAGAATAAAAAATGTAACTGCTGTAATACAAATGACAAATGCACTCAAAACCTTTGCTCTTTCAAATTCAGTTAAAGCGAGGATTAATCTGGGCCAAGTTGAAAGGTCATTTTAACGAGTCTTCATTCTAATGGATCGCCTAACAATAACTCTCTAACTCTTGTAAGTGCGGCGTCTAAAGTGAGAACGCGATGGATAGGATAGATGAGTGTTGCAGTTCATCTTATTTAATATTTGCAGTCTCATAAATACCCAAATACTAAAGTAGTTATGGCTATGCTCCGTTGAGAACCTTGAGACGTTTCTCAAATACGACACGGAGTATATATTCCTAAACGTACATGGATAGATATATTCTGTAGAAATTTTCTATATGCTTTGCCCCTACCATAGATTAAAAATATTCATATATTATCAGGTTGCCATTTTCTAAGATGCAATCTCTGGACTGGAATCAAATTACAGAATTAAAAAGACCGGTAAGGTGCAGCGACTCACGGCCATGTGGAAATGTAATCGGTCAATTTAATGATAATATCATCATTATAGAATGGGCTCCAAGGTCAAATGAATACATGGTACCCAAATCCAAAGTAGAGC
>JBKPEX010000398.1:0-1490 GCA_046728625.1 Thermoproteota archaeon | reverse complement strand
GCCCATGGCTTCATAAGATTTCTGAGCAGCATCGTCTTTTAATTCCACAGCTATTGAGAATTTTCTATCCACTATTAGTAGACTAACTTTTGTTTGCAAATATGGTTCAATAAATTGGATATTAATTTTCTGCTGCTTTGGCAGTTGCTGTTCTATATTCTGCTGCGATTGCTGTTCCATCCATCTTTGAGCCGTCTGTACAATTAAATCATCTTTTGGTGTTAGTATTCTAGCCTTTACTTCTCTTTCATTTGCTGCCTGTCTTAGAAATTGGAATGCACCTAAATATTCCTGACGATGGAATGCATTAGCGCTTGAAAATATAACCAATATTTCCTCTCGTGCTGATTTAAGAAGATCAAAGATAATCTTCTGTATCTCAGCAGAATTTTGAATGATCTCTATTCCTTCAGTATCAATTCCTTCTTCTATAGCTTTTATTCTATCCTTACTATCAATTCCATCTTTCCATAACTCATTGAAGATCGAAGTAAAGTGATCTATGTATGGCTGTTCAGTACTTACCAAGAGATTCTTAATCACCTGACTCCTTCCAGTTTTCTCTATTGAAGCAACCATCTCTTTATCTGAGACAGCAAAATCTATTGGTGGCATATTTTTGACATGTTTTACATGAACACCAATGGTCAGAAATTTTTGTACTATATCAATACTATCTCTATCTATAGAAGTAACTAATCTAATGCCTTTATGCTTTCCTTTAGAATACTCTTGCATTATTTTTTCATATGAACCAAAATAGTTGTTGTAGACTAATCGTATTCCACCAGCCTTTGAGCATACTAAAAACTCTGTTGATGTTTCTAGGATTTCTTTACCCTTGCTTAAAATTTCATCAATATTTTGTAAAACATGAATCTCTTTTAGTACTTTGGATACATATTGCTTCATATCGTTCTCTGTAAGTGATGATTGGATTCCTGTTTGTTGTGTAAGAGTACCTTGTTGCTCTTTTGCAACGTTTACAGCTCTTCTTTCTATTTCCTGGTCCATTTCAGCAGTTCCGATAGCGTCTAAGAAACTAGCTTCTTGTAAGGCAATTTTTCTGATTGACTGACGTAAGACAGAGTCTTGAGACGCAGATGTGGCCGCTGAATATATTCCTATGAAGACTAAAAATGACGCCAATCCCATAAATGAGGCTGAAAGGAGCCCAAATGGAGGAAAAGGACCGGTTATTATCTCTTGAGGCCGGTACGAGATTAATAACAAGAGCAAACCGATTCCAGAAATAACCAGGTAGCCCTTTACTTTTTCATTTTGGATCTTACGTGCTACTAGCATAAAAGCCAGGCCAAAAATAATCGCACCCACTGGTGTGCTCACCTCCAGCATCAAAACGTAAACAATACTGAAAAGCATTGGGTCTTGAGAACTATAATCGAATAATACACTTGTCACTATGGGCTGGAACTGAGTTAGAAAATAGAGTAGTGGAACAAGCATGATTATCCAGAACTTTACTGCAC
>JBKPEX010000301.1:0-4152 GCA_046728625.1 Thermoproteota archaeon | reverse complement strand
AGGACGCACAGCGTACTCGTCTCTTGTCGGGGGAAAGACGATTACTTCAAACAGGGGAAAATTTATCAAAAAAGATGGGCGGAAATACTTTCTAACTATTCATCCAGCAGCTGCAATTTATAATTCAAATTTGCTACCTGTGCTACAGAATGATATCGTAAAGTTGTCTGAGGAAATTAAAAAAGAAAAAGCAAATAATCATAGGATAGATTCCGCATTCGAAGAAGTTAACAACCATTAGTGATAAAGGCAAAGAGTTTTCCAGATAACCTTCATGGATTGACACTATTTGTTCCATTACGTTGTAAGAATCATTGTTAAAATTTATGTTTCTCCCACAAAAGAGTTAGACTTTATAATTTACGATCTGGATAGCAGTTATCTATATTAAATACAGTGGATTAATACATGCTTTATGTCAAGTCGAAATGCAGAGGTAACAACGTATGGAGCATTACAGTATTATCAAACGCAGTATGTTGTGGAATGTAAAACAATCCTGGACTCTGCAACGTTCTTGGCAAAGTGTACACCTATCACAAAGGGGCATTTCAAAAACAAGCGAGTTGTAGAAGTTAAATGGACTGGAGGAAGAATTGCTGAGCTTTTAAGTTCCGACAGGGATCTGAATGAGCGCCTCAAATTAATTTTACTTGCAGAAGGTGAAATAAGGATTGACCCTGTTGATGATTTAGTTCGGATATATGGCAAATGGAAACATGAAGATGATCTCATACTTGATCGTAAAGTGTTGGAGGTCATGGATAGGATAGCATACCATATAAAGGAATTAAACCGGCTAAAAGTCTAATGGGTTTTCCACAAATAGGAATACGAATCAGTAGACAATTATCATTATTAATGCCATGCCCATTTCTTCAAATACTAAATCTAACCAGAAACCCATTAACATTTTATAGGGCCATAACCTCGCGCGCTGGGACTGTGTAAATGCTATCAGAATTATCTACGAACTGGAAATAATAAAGTTATGCAATTTTTGTCCCATTGATCTGATCAGATAAGGGATATTCTGATGTATATTCCATAGCAACAATACGATGACATTTAGTAGTACTCCCAAACAGCAAATCTTGATCCGACAATCCGATACATAGTTATCGTCGTGGAGAAACCAAGAGATGGAGATGAATCTAATGTTGTACAAAAACTTTTATACCATAATATAAAATCCTTAGCATGGCACATAATGAGAATCGTCCCGTTCCAAAAATTGTCGCATTGGAAGTACTTGAAAAAAATGGGGTTAATGTGGAAAGACTTAAGGAATTAATCACAAAGGGAGTAGGTGCAGAATTCACAACATATTACTATTACACTATTCTGAGAATGCATTGCACAGGATTAGAAGGCGAAGGAATAAAAGAAATAGTTGAGGACGCCAGAATTGAAGACCGTAATCATTTTGAGGCAATGGTACCTAGACTGTACGAATTAGGAGGAGGTTTGCCAAGGGACATACGGAAATTCGCAGACCAGGCAGGATGTCCGGATGCGTATCTACCAGATAATTGGGAGGACATCGATTCGATACTAAAAGTATTGTTAGAAGCTGAACAGTGCGCCATACGTTCTTGGGGCGAGGTGTGCGATATGACTACGGGTAAGGATCCACGAACATATGACATTGCACAAAGGATAATGCAAGAGGAAGTGGAACATGAAGCATGGTTCATAGAGCTATTGTCTAAGAGGCCGTCAGGTCACTTTAGAAGGAGATTCGCTGGTCAATCTCCCCATACTGGGTCTCAGGGTGGATTAATCCACCTATAATAAAAGAGTCTCCGCACTTTTTTTCTCTAGATTAAATTTAAAGATTTAATTTTTGAACAGACACGCAAAAATCAGATCTTACAGACTTTGGTTGATCCGCAGCAATTTTTGAATGTCTTCTGGTATAAATCATTAATAAGATTAATTAGAAATTGTCGTTCCTTCTTTATCCTCTCTTGTTATGGTTAAGACTGCTCCTCTAAGTAACGAAACGATCAACATTACTTCCTTCGATTTGGGCAACGCCCTTGCTAATAACCTTCTGGCTGATACATTTAACATCCCGAGTTTGTGCTTATCATACCCAGTAATACTAGCAAGTCTATTTACATAATAAAGCATTAGATCTAATTCTTGCCTTGTGGCCAATTCCTTGTTTGCTACGCTGTGAAATTTATGAACGAGCTTATGCCTTTTTGATAGCTCGTATAGCAGTATAGCAAGTGCATGTGAGATATTCATTGTTTTATATTCTGTTTTAGTATCAATAATTACAACGAGATCGCACATCTCCATTTCCAGGTTCAGAAGACCAGAAGCTTCTCGGCCTAAAACAATACAAAAGTCTACTTTATTCTCCGATTCTCCTATTAAATTGCTCAGTTGCATAGGGCTTATCGAGTCTCTTACAATATTTAACCTACTTTTAGCGTAAAGTGCAGTTGTACCAATCAGTATATCAAATTTTTTTCTGAGTTCTTTTAAGGAGACTATTGTTGCTGATGCCAGTACATCTTTGCCGTGAGTAGCGAATCTAATTGCTTCTTCTTCATTAAATTTTGGATCAATTAAAAACATATTTGTAAACCCAAAATTTTTCATAATCCTAGCAACATAACCTACATTGTATTCATACTGTGGCTCCACAAGTGCCACGCCGATGACCATAGCGCGTAGTAAAAATGAGGCCTATTTAGACTTAATAAATCTATCAATATCAAAGATATTTCTAAGCTTTGGTCCTAAGTGCTAGATTGAATAGCAAAAATATTCTCAACCTATATTTTTTGGCAACTTTATTTGACTGTTAATATGATTCTGGTACCTAGCCGGTGGCAGCCTTCATACCTATCAAAATATATTGTAATTATTCCATTTTTTATCTACAAGTACCTTCGTATCCAAGTCTGCTGAAACAACATTTTGGATTTCCCGTGTAAATCCTTCTTCCTTCCACTTTGTTGTTGCATCTATACCCAACTTTGATCCAAAGTTCACCAATGGAGAAGCAGGATCTAAAGTATCAGTTGGGCAATTATCAATGATTATCGTGTCACGTTTAGGATCTGCTCTTGTAGTCACAGCCCATATCACCTCATCCATGTTTTGTATGTTTACATCATCATCTACTACTAAGAACATTTTCGTTAAGGAGAGTTGTCCCATCCCCCATAGACCCATCATAACTTTTTTTGCCTGCCCAGGATAACGTTTCTTGATAGAAATTACAGCGAGGCCTTGAAACCAACCTGCAGGAGGCATATAAAAATCACTGACCTCAGGCTGAACCATCTTAATTAGTGGAAGAAATGAACGTTCTATTACTTTTCCAATAAAAGCGTCTTCGAGGATCGGTTTACCAACAACTGTAGTCAGATAAACTGGATTTTTTCTTCTCATTATTCCTGTAAGGACAAAGGTAGGATACAATTCCGGGGTGGTGTAATATCCTGTATGATCTCCAAATGGTCCCTCCACTTTAAGAAGTTCAGGATTAACATAACCTTCTAACACAATTTCGGAATTTGCTGGTACCTCTAAATCAACGGTCTTACACTTGACAAGCTTGATGCCATTTTTTCTCGTAATACCTGAAAAAAGGTATTTATCCATCCCCTCAGGGACTGGCGCTACAGCACTAAATACGGTCGCAGGATCTGCTCCTATAACAATTGCAACTTCGATTTTGTTTTCCTTTTTCTCTTTTATGAGCTCATAGTGCTGGGCACCGCGCTTATGAATTTGCCAATGCATTATTGCTTCTTTATCATTAATAATCTGAATTCTATAGACTCCGATATTTCTTATCCCAGTTTCGGGGTGTTTCGTAACCGTTAATCCAAAAGTTATAAACTTTCCGGCATCTCCAGGAAAGGATTTTAGTACTGGAAGCGAATTCAATGAGGGATAATCTAACTCTATGACTTCGTTTACTGGGCCAGAGTTAACATATTGCGGACCATATTCTGATATTTCAGATAATTTAGGAAGTAGCTTGAGTTTATTAAATATGCCATGTGGGATTTTCATTTTGGTTAAATCTACTATGCGCTCTCCAATTTCCGTAAAATCCTCTGTTTGTAGGGCAATTTTTATTCTGTTTATTGTTCCAAACGCATTGCCAAGTACCGGTATCTC
>JBKPEX010000296.1:0-5692 GCA_046728625.1 Thermoproteota archaeon | reverse complement strand
TCTTAAGACGGAGGGTAAAAAAAATGGCGATACCAAATTTGGCTTAAATAAATTAACCGGTATCTCCCAAAAAATAGGGCTCTACAGAAACTTTTGCAGACGTCATCTATTCAATACAGAGTTCGGACCCTCTTTATGAGTATTGTGTAATTGGTTATGCATGATACATAACGCTGGAATCCATTAGACTAGCCTAAATGATGATATAGTAAGGGATATTATTTTTTATTCTCCTTAACCTACAGTATCTTTCTACTACTCCCTTTTTGTTAGTTAATTTGCATTTTTTGTAGCACATTATTTTGGATAATTGTTTGGCTGTAATTTATGGTCATAAATATGTCACTTTATGAATTCTGAATTTCTTATTAACCTTGTAAGTTACTATTAACATATAAAAATGAGTACAGACGATTCAACAATACCTGAATCCTCTGAGGAAGAGAAAGAAAATCCAATAACGACGACCTCAGCGAAACCAATCGATGATGATTTTACAAGAAACACAATGGAGAAGAAGGTCGTAGTTGTTGCACCTAATAATAACGAGGCTACCGAGTCTGATACTCATCACACATCATCAAAAGAAGGAAAAAAAGAAGAGCAAAATCAACAGCGCTCACTCTCTGCTAAACTCAAGGAAGCAGGACAATCGTTCAAAGGGATATTAAGGCCAAGCAGTAAAAATCAAAATTCGTTAGCGACGCCCCGTCCCCGACCTTCTGCTGTTGCAATTCAGTACAATAGAATATTGATACCACACGATGGTTCAGAAATGTCTGATAATGCCTTGAACCACGCTATTTTCTTATCAAAGATAACAGGCGCTGAGATCCTCATATTACATGTAATTGAGCACATACATAACGTCGATTCTAGCACAGTTCTTGCAACGTCCAAAGAAGGAGGACAAGAAAAGAATATTGAGAGAGCCGCCGAACAGGACTTCGAAATCAGGGTTGAAGGAGGAGTAAGACAGATGATAGAAGAGAAAATGAAGTTCTGTGAACAAGCCGGAGTGAAGAGTCGAGTATCCTATAGACTACAGACAGGCAAAGCCGTTGATGAAATAATCAAGTTATCCGAAGAGATGGATGTGGACTTGATAGTTATGGCAAGCAGGAGAGTTCATTCGTTGACAAGGAGTTTGCTTGGGAGTACAACTAGAAAGGTAATAGACAGAGTTGAAAATCCAGTACTTATTGTACACAAATAAAATGTCTAGAGAATTTTTGCTCCAATGTTTTCAATGCTGGATTGTTTGTTATATTATCATAATGACTGTCTTAATAGGTATCGTACCATCTGTCTAAAATCTAACAGAAGTTATTGTACATAAGATAATCAATATCGCTGCAGATATATGATTGCGACTATACTGCGCTTGAGCGATTTACAAAAAAATAAAAATGCTTTTGAAATAATGTCTATAGTGATTACACTTAGATTTTGTTGTTGTCGCATCTTATCTTAGATTACCCATCTTTTTTTTGCGGTACCAAAGACTCAACCGTCTATGCATCCTGGTCTGAGAAAGCCCTTATACGGAACTATCGATAGCAAATGAGATTCTTATTAGCCTCGCCTAATTACAAGTTAATGGCATCATCTTCTTTATATGATCATATTTTCATGAGCTTTAGAAATGATAATATTAATCATTGACAGAGTGCAAATGTGTCTGACAGCCACTCTATTATTCTTGATCTGCATTGCTTACTATTCTTCGTGAAGTGTCACGAATGTATAAAGCTCCAAAACAATATAATTTCGGCTCTTATCATTTCTACGTAAGAATATGTAGAGTGTTGAAAGTTTTAATAAGGAATATTTATTATTCCAGACGTCAGACATAAGTATGTTATATTTAATCGCTTTAATTCTTCTTGCATCCTTATTTTCGGGTTTCCTGTCATTAGAAGATTTGGCTTATTCACAGAATGCAACTACAACTACGGCAACAACAAGTCAGGAAATTCCTGGATCGTTATTCGCCAAACCTAGCGATAGCTCACCTGTTATCAATGATCCAAAATTAAAGGTTCAGTTAGTCTATAAGGGACTTGAGCTTCCAACGTCCCTGGCATTCATAGGTCAAGACGATATTTTGGTTTTGCAAAAAGCAAAAGGGACGGTGCAAAGGATCACAAACGGTCAGCTATTATCAAAACCTCTTCTTGTATTGCCGGTGTCGTCAGAAGTAGAAAGAGGTATGCTAGGAATTGCTGTTTCAAAAGAGACAAACGGAACAATCTATGTATTTTTATATTTAACGGAAACATTGGGTCAACCAACAACAAATCCGGGAATAAAAAATGATAATTTTACCCAATCGATTGCTAACCGTCTTTACAGATATGAACTTACAGACAACAAATTGACAAATCCCAAATTGCTTTTAGACTTGCCAGCGACACCCGGACCCCGTCATAATGGAGGGGCAATCAGAATTGGACCAGATGGGAATGTTTATCTTCCCATTGGTGACCTTGACGGACATACTACCCAGGCTCAAAATGTTATTGATGGAGGCCCTCCTGATGGAACCGGCGGTATATTAAGGATTACTAAGGATGGTTCATCAGCAGGCAATATTCTTGATAACAAGAGTCCAACTAACAAATATTTTGCCTATGGCATACGTAACAGCTTCGGACTTGATTTTGATCCTATAAGCGGTAGGTTGTGGGATTCGGAAAATGGAGCAGGCTCCAATGATGAGATTAATCTTGTAGAACCTGGCTTTAATAGTGGCTGGACAAAGGTACAGGGAAAAGCTCCGTTGGACTTTGACTATACCCAGTTAGAAAACTTTCATGGAAAAGGAAAGTATCATGATCCAGCATTTACCTGGTTTGATACTATAGGACCTACAGAAATCCGATTTCTTAATTCTAACAAATTAGGAAAACAATATGAAAACAATTTATTTGTTTCCGATATTCATCAAGGAAATATTTATCATTTTACACTCAATGAAACTAGAACAGGACTATCTCTTAGAGGACTACTAGCGGACAAAGTGGCAGATTCATATGGAGAAGCCCAAGGCTTAATATTCGGGTCAAATTTTGCAGGAATTTCTGATCTGGTAGTTGGACCAGATGGCTATCTGTATGTTCTATCGTTTGGTAGTGGCGCTATCTATAGAATCGTACCAGCCGGTGTAAAGTGACTATGAAATATATACCTATAATGTAGTGTAGTATATTTTAAGAGGTATTATCACGACTTTATGATAGCAACGATCAGCTCTCTAAAAAGATCATATGCCATCGTCCTTCTGACACTTATGGTATTATTACCGACTTCTTCGGCTTACTTTAATTTTGTCCCCGTCGCAATGAATCAAAGATTTCATCAGGCCTTCGGTCAACAAGAATCAGCTCATATTTGCGGTTGCATACTTGATGCTATAAACAGTGGTAGTAATACAACAACTTACTTGACGATACCAAAGGTAAAGATAATTAAAAATGAAACTCTTGATAGTCAAACAGAAGGACATTTGAGTTGGAAGGCAGTTCGATCCCTACAACTGGTCAGTATCATTACTAAAAACTTTATCCTAGGCAATTTCTCAAGTGGAACGGCTTCATCAGTGGCTTTGAATACCTTGAATGTAAAAATGAACGATTCGTTAAGACTTCAAGTCACTGGTGGTACTATTCCTACGCAGCTGAATGCACAAATAATCAAAGCAGCAGTCAACAAGAACGGTACGTTAGAAGATACTAAAACCATCGGAAAGAAAATAATTGAGTTTCCCTTTCAGTTTAATAGTACATCTAACATAGTCGGTTCAAGTACAAAGCGCATAACGATCAATATATCAGAACCGGGCGATTACCTTTTATTGATATCGCTTACCTATAATAGTAGAGACCGGAATCAAGAAGCCATACCTCTCCTAGCGATTTACGAATCGGTACTGACAGTCAAATAAGCAGTCCCGCAAAGTAGAGAATTAACCTGCAGTAATAGGTTAATGATATATTAGCTTAAAAATCGTCTGCTTTTTTTTTACTATCCCACAACTTTTTCAAGAAATCATTGCTGCCGCATTGATCAAATGACGACTTCTCTCTCTTTATTACCAATTAAGCAGAGAACTTTCGATGACACAAAGTTAAAGGAACTCTGGCCAAGATCATACATATCCTCAATCTAGTTACCTTCGTGTTTCTGAATAGTATGCTGCTTTAACTCTTCTCTGGAGAGGAAAGTTTCACTACAACTTTCACATCTAAAGCTTTGATTAATATCTGAGATATCTGTTCGCGCACTTTTGACTTTATAAGAAGAAGCTGCGGGTGTCTTCATCTTTGTCTGAGCACCGGCTGCCGACCCAGGGTCGACTTGAAGCCATAACCGCGCAAAGAGAGCAGGGGAATTTGCTTTAAGCCACGCAAACATCTTTTCTTCCTCTTGAAGACTTTGTCCCAGAAGAGGCATCGCATCGACGATATTCAATTTCCCAGCCATTTGTATAAGCAGGTTATAACCTATTACTTCAGCGCTTTCCACTATAGAATCCTCCACTGATTGGATCAATTCTTGTTCAGCTGGAGTCATGGAAGGATGCATGATCTGTGTTATCGATTCAGGCGGCATCGCTATAGGCAATTTTCCTTTCTCTTGTGTAGGAGTTCCTCCCATTTGGGTGATGAGTTGTATCAGTCTATTTCTGTGCTCTTGTGTTTCCATAAAATGACGTTGTAGCTGCTGCTTCACATCCTCTACTATTGTGTCCTCTGATCTTCGTTGGACTCTCTCTAGAGCTGCATTTTCCATCGCCAACGCGGAATTTAAATACAAAACGAATTTGTCCTTTATATTGTAACTTGTCATTAGCTGTCTAATTCTCTCATGGAATGTATTTGCTTTAAATGTTGGCAACGATCTCTTGCTGGGAGGTTTGATTCACGTGGGCAGAGTTAGATACAATTAATGATACGATTCATTTGATCACTTTAGGGCTGAAGAAACTCTAGTACCATTGGTATAATGGTATTGCCAAGTAGACTCCATGAAGTATTAACGGAACAGAGCCCTTTTCCTTCGCTCTAACCAATAATAATAATATTTTTAATTTGATACTGCAATTTATAATGTCATCTTAGTTTTTTGGGTAAATGTTGCCAGTATGGTTCCTACTTCAATCAGTTATTCGCACAAGACTTAATTCAGTACCGATTTATTAAATGACGCGTTTTCGATGAGAGTTTATTTGTGTTTCATATAGTATTTGAGTCAAGCTGGATACGACAGTCGCTCCCCATTTTTACAATCTATAGATACGACACTGGTGATGTACTCCTATTCCTTTGGTTATAACACTACCCAACAAGAATGGCCTATCATTTTTTGATCGGTAAATACGAAAGCCTATTTAGATCGTTAGTCCTTTACGTAGTTACAGCAAAATATTTATCTTATTTAGATACTTAATCGATTCTTAATAAATTATATATATGTGTACGAGCATGAAAGTATTTCGTACATGCCTGTATTTCTTGACGTTCACAAAGTCCCGTTTAGCGAGAACCATTTAAAAGAGCTTAGTGGTGCACCAAGAGATGAATTCGGGGTCGAACATGTGAACTTGTTATACAATAAGGAGGCGAATGTATGTTTTTGTCTTCTTGACGCTCCAGACGTAGTTGCTGTCGAAAACCATCACAATAAGGCA
>JBKPEX010000039.1:0-4150 GCA_046728625.1 Thermoproteota archaeon | reverse complement strand
AGGCCTCTAGGATAATCCCGCTATACACTCTATCAATGGACCTTATTTCTAAATTCAAGTCCATTGATTTTGAATGGATTCCTAGAGAGGAAAACAAAGAAGCTGATGCATTATCCTATAAAGCATATCAAGAAACACTAGACAGTAATCCTGCATTATATGAAAAGGTCATGCAGTATATGGCTACAGAAAAACAGCTGGGAATCCTGAGAATCCTAGGAATAGAACCTGACAAATACCTTAGCAAAATGGAAGCCAATAGATTAATAACAAAATTAGTGGTGTAAAGTGCCAAAGTCTAGATCAATTCTCATCGTTAGCTTGGTCATAATTTAATTTGACTTACATTCAAAGAAATGTGTATTTCCCTTCTAGATAATCACTTCAATATAACCTGTGCTATAGAATAATATAGCCATATATATCTTGTAAAAAGCAAGAAATTTATCCATTGTAATTATCTCATGAACTAGATTTGAGTGCCTGGTAAAGAGGATCATTTTCTAGTTCTTCCTTTTGCTTAATGTGACTTATGTATGTCTTAGCGTTCATTTTAGATTCTGGGCCTCCTATTAATATTTCCAGTCTAGTACGATAACAATTTCATAAGTAATGTTATTGCTGCCATCCTATCCTTGCTGGTAGTAGTACCGTCCTTGCCATCATCTTCCTCTATTATATCCCATAACTTTTTTATGATTTGGCCTAATCCTGTAAGACAACTATTGAATTCTAAAGGTACAGTTTCAGCAATGTACTTTTCTATATAGTTTCTTGATTCCTTTTTAATATGATTCAAATCCCTGCTTACTGTAGACTGGTCAACACCCAACTTATCTGCTATTTCAGATTGTGTCAAGCCTTTGCTATGCAAGGCAAGTACCTTGGCCTGCCTATTCTCTTGTTCTAGTTCTTCGTTTTCTATCGTTGATGATGATAGTGGTGGTGGCATAGTTGACGATGACGACTCATTTTTTTGTTTATTTAGATTGTTATGATGGTCGTTATCGTTGACGTCATCTTCATTGTTATTCTTGTAGTCTATTCTCTGGCTTTTTTGTTTCCGTGTTTGTTGCTCAAGCTGCTTTTTATGCACCTCAGTGCTCATTTTATGCATATTTTTCTTCGTGAAAGTATCATTTATGCATATAGTCATCAAAGATCGGAATTTGTGGGTAGAAACTGTTCAAATGTGATAATAATTGTTACAGGCAGTAGAGTATTGATGAGTGATGCCACTTTTAGAATAAAAGATCTGATTAGAAGAATTTTTACACTGTAAGATAGATGCGATGAAGCTGTTTGATATCTATCTATCACAATTACAGGTGATGACAGTGGTAATGACGAGGGAAGAAATTTTTACAATTGCTATTACTTTATTATCACTATCATCATCATTATTATTATTATAATCTGCCTAATATCTGCATTCTATATGCCTACCTTATCTACCTGCCTCTGATTGCTTTAATAAACCAATCAGGCAGTAGATTTCTGTTCTTTCTTACAAAGTAACTGAACGCTGAATCTAAAATATACGTCTTTGCCCAATCATCTTTTGACCTAACAGATCTACCATAACCTTGTATCAACTTTAGTGCTGTTTGCCAATAATACCATTCTTCATCTAATTCTCTTTTTGCATTCGTCCATCTATCACTTTTATTTGGATACGGCACTTTGGTGATTATTTGAAACCTCGATAGTTCATCTTTTAAATCTAGACCTGTATGAAGTGAAGGAGAAATCAGTACAGTAGGTTTTACAGGATTGTCCGTATGTTGTTTTATGATTTCATCTCTTTGTATCTCTGGATCAGTTACTATTAGTCTTCTTGCATTTGTAATGGATAGGTTTTCTTTAATAAAATTCAGTTGATCATAAGACGTTGTATGGATTATACCCTTATCATTTTTATGCAGTGACATTAAATTGTCAATAGTCTTTGCAATGCTGGATTTTACTTCTGGTAGTTGTAAATTATTGAAATTAAGATATGCAATATTAAGAGGATAGATAGGTCTCTTTTCTATTGGAAAGTCTGACTGGACCTGTATGAATTTCACTTTATTGTTATTATCATCTTTTTCTCCTCTTTCTTCTTCAGGGGGAATTAGACCAATACTTCTACAAAATGTTTTATGGTTTAAAATTGTTGCACTCATAATCAATGTTTTAGAGCACTTTTCAAATAGAGCATTACAATAGGAAGATATATCTAATGGCTTTAATTCAACCTTCACCACTTCGTAATTTTCTTTCTTTATCTCTGAGACGATCCAGTTTTTTGGATTCGAAAGAATATTGTTTATTGTTTTTGTAAGCCTTTCTGTATCTCTAATAGCATCAATAGCAAGTTCATCTCCGAGTTTTGGGAATGACGATGATGATGATTTTCCTGGAAAGCCACTTCTTTCATCATAGTAGTGATATTTTTCTGCGATTTCTTCATCACTGTCGAATAAATCAGATGCTGAGACAAGACTCTTATTCTTATTTCTTCTATCTTCTAATGATGATTTTAAATCTTTAGTGCCTCCGCGCCAATTATATTTGGTTTTTCGTTCTATTGACAAAGATTCTGCTAAAGAACTATTGCCAGTCAAGGTAAGCATATTTGTCTCAAGTTCGATTAAGAACTCAATCCACTTTTCTATATCTTCATAACCAAAATCAATAATCTTTAAATCTTGAATATATCTTTTCCATCTTCTTTTGGATATCGTTAGTCCTCTGAACTTTACAATCTCTGTTTCCAACAGATGGCCTTCGTCTAATACCAATAATTCTCTTTCAGGTAGACTTTTCGTGTTTGGCAAAAGGCCCAAGAAAATGGAATAGTTGAATATAGAGTGACTTGAAGCTAATGCCCTGTTTAATTGGTCAAAGTATTCACATGGCCTCCAAGGATTTACATCTTTTAAGCTTTTAATATGTGGCCATTCTGAATAGCTCTTCTCATAGCGATGCTTACTATTGTCATCAATAAAAATTTGTTCTTCTTTTATTCCCTTATTAATGATTTTGTAATCTTTAGCAAAAGTTCTGTACTTGCAGTCACTACCTTTGAAAGATTCGTCGGTCATACAAGGGCCATATTCTACTGTTGTATGATAGCATTCATTCACATACTCACCTGTACCGCAGCTTCCACATCGATAAGTACCATTTCTGATAATATCCTCTTTTACTAAACAAGGAAAGTTGTTCTTTCCTTTTGCCACTTTGAAATATGGAAAATCCTTTGAATATTGGCTCTGTAAATCCTTAGTTGCAGTACAAATATAACTTGAGCCTAAAGTCATAGCAACTGCTATAGCTACAGGACTCTTTCCAAAACCAGTAGGAGCTTCCAATATAATATGCTTGTAGCCTGAGTTGAAAGCAGCACGTATTTCATTTAGTACTCTTTCTTGGTTATTACGTTGAGTTGTAAATGGAAAATTTTTGATAAGCTCAGCAGTTGTTAGTGGTCTGGAACTGTTGTTGCTCACTATATCTACCCCTGTTTATGGAAGTTGAGTTAGATATACATAGTCTATCATCCTATCATATTTCATATTCATACTCCAGCCAGCTGTAATCTGCATGGTAATACCCCTAGTACTATCCTCCTCTCTTTTACTGAACTAATTTAACTTTGTCAAGGACAGAATAAAATATACACATTGTCATAATCATTATTGAGCAAAGTTTGTTATTAAACTGTTCTATTACCTATCTATCTGTGTGTACGTGTAACATATAAAGCAAAGTATCATTATAGTTCCCGCTTGCTAATTTGTTATGTTTTTTAGAATTATCTTTATGTATGTCCAGAGCTCAGTACCGCAATTTTCCTTCGCAAAAGTTATCTGTATGCATATCTATATTACAATTTATCCTTAGCCAAATCTATACTGCTGAGATTCTAAGACAATCCTGGTTCTTATTTTATAGACAAGAAAAACATTATTCAAAAAATTAAGATACTTGCCAGCTATTTACTCATTGGTTCCAGAAGCATCTTGCTCATATTCGCTACCAGTCTCAGCAGCGCCTGCAGTACCTTTAGCCATACCCTTTTTCCTGGCTATTTCTGCTGCTTCTTCTGAACTTGTTCCACTCCTCTGTCCTGGTTCCAAAATTCTTTGATCACTTGGATCTC
>JBKPEX010000144.1:0-7024 GCA_046728625.1 Thermoproteota archaeon | reverse complement strand
TCTTAAAATTGCAGAGCCTTTGTAACAAGTGTTAAAACTTAACATCGTCTGATAATTTTTTAGAACATGATATTCACAAGATCTAAAAAAAGCATTATAATAAAGAAGAAAAATTTCTAACAAAGAAAAGAAACCAAGCTTCACATATTATCTTAACAAAAAAAGGAACATCTCAAAACTAAAATGAATTTACCTAATAATATGATAGTAGTAGATGGTGCGATGAAGTTTGCAGCAGATCCAAAAAGTGTTCTATTAAATACAGCAAGATACAAAAGGTAATCTCGACTTCTATCTTAAAAGAAGAGTATGTTAGGCAAAGGTAAAAAAGAAGAAGATCAACAAAAGCAGAAACAAGCCCAACGCTTCTATGCGTTGCTGCAATCGTTGATGGATGAATTATTTGAATATGCTTCAAAAAATGGACATGTTAAGATGCCATCTAATGTATCTTTTGGATTAGTTTATGATAAAACAGATTCCATTTTACTTTCAGGGATAGACCAAGAATCTGGTAAAAGGATATATCTTTATAACTTGAGAATAATTGCAAACACCTTTGAAGAAAGAAGAAATCATATGATTGCAGACAAAACACCTGCTTCTTTATTTAATTGGATTTATGAGGTTTGTTCTCTTTATATCAATCCATTCGTTTACGAACATGTTGTTAACCTTCAGCACAGAGGAAAAGGTGCTGCATATAGAACAACAAGACAGATTGTTAGAGGATTTATGAATAAACTTCTGAATGACCCTGACCTGAAATATGTGTTGGAAACTATCAGAGACAATGGAGGTCAATCTATGACTGGTAATGGTAGTCATAAACCTGCAGAACATAGTTGAGCTGAAAACATTCAATAATCATTCGAATAAAGGCTAGAAAAAATTGTCAATACAACAAATAAGACAAAGAGGGTGTTGTAACGCAGCGCTTAACCTGCGAAAAAACATCTTCTGTGGTTATGTGGGGGCCTTCGTATTCTATAGTGCTTGTAGGGTCGGCCCACGGCAGACAGTGATATATAACCTAGTTTTGTTTCGGTTTTTGTCAATCAGCAATTACCCAAGATATGAAGTCAACTAATGCTTTTGCTTTTGTTTGATCTCAACCAATTCTGTAACTATGAGACCTATTTAGAATAATAATAAACATATGCAAATTTTGTTATCATCATCTAATCAATCCCTCTTTTAATCCATGCTACACAGGAGATCCTTCTCGTTTCTCAATCCTATCTACACCAGAATGCCTTTTTGCTCTGGAACCAAAGAGAATAGCAGTAAGTACAGCAAATACCCCTATGGTTACAATATACATGAATACTTGGTCAGCCATTTTGATCCTTATGTATTAAGAACAGGTAAAAGATAAAGTTATGCAATTAACAACACGATATTGATAGATATATTTATTATTTAGTACAAGATGGTCACATAAATTAATCCTTACTCATCAAGAAATATTGTAGAGACATGGATTGTTTATTTATATTATAATGTAGGAACTATGCGGTCTAGGTATATAGTATAACTGCAACTATTTCTAAAGTAAGGAAAGATTATCCAAATACAAAAAGCGAAAGGAAATAACTTATTCTACCTATGGATTTTTGATATCTCTTGAAGTAGCTTGTTTATATCTTGCTTCTTTTGTAATATCTCCTTCCAAGGGTCAAATGATTTTTTAACAAGGTCAAAAGCATTTAAGATTGTAAAATCTGTTGGAAATATGGTTGACAGATCTTCCCATCTAACAGGCATAGATACAGTAGCTGAATTTGTAGGCCTAACAGAAAAGATAGACGCAATTGTTTTTCCCATCGCATTTTGATTATAGTCAAAGAAAACTTTACCAACTCTTTTAGTAGTATCCCACTCCATTGTTATTTTTTGTTTATGTCTTGAGCTCAATATCTTTCCTATAATGTGAGCAAATGCTCTTGTCTGATCATATGTATATGATGGAACAACAGGAACAAAGATATGTAATCCGGTTTTTCCGGATGTCTTTACATAAGATCTTATCTTTAATTCCTCAAATAGGTCTTTCAGATCATACGCGATATCAACTGTCGCTTTAAATGCTTTGATATTATATTCTGGCTCCTTTTCTCCCTTTTTCTCCTTACCTGAGTAAATATAAGGATCCAAATCAAAGATCATAAAATCTGGTGTATTCAGACTGCATTTTTCTTCAATGGCTGTAATATTTTTGCATGAACTAAGGTCATTAACTCTACTATACCATGGATGCATCTCTATACATCCAATGTTCGCTAACCAAAGAAGAGTATCTTTGTTATTGCATAAAATGTAGTTAATTGTATCTCCTTTGGATTTGGAATATACCTCTATCGTTTGTACAAAATCTGGTCTTTCATCATCCCAATTCTTATGATAGAAATGTTTACCTTTAATTCCATCAGGATATCTACTCAAAGATAATGGTCTATCTTTAAGGTAAGGCAAAAGATATTCGCTAATTTTGTCATAGTATTCAATCAAATCCTTTTTGGTCAGTTGTGGATGATTTGTAGTTTTATCCCAGAATACTTTGTCAAGATTAGAAAAAGAGGAAGATAAAGTATGCATCTTAGCATTAGATACATGTATTTCAGAAGCAGCTCGTGAGGCAATGGATTGTTGTCCTTGATCTTTTTTGTCATTTGAAACTATTGCTTCTGTACTCTTTTCTTCTTCAAGAACGCATTCTTCAGGAGATTTATCTTCTCTGAATCCAAGAAATATAGGCGCCCTCATAATCTTTTCCTGTGTCCAATCACTGAACTTGACCTCTGTTACAAGTTTTGGTTCAATCCAAACAGGGTCTCGATTAGTATATGGTATATAGTCAACAGGACATTTTTCAATCTTCATTTTTTGAATCCTACTATATATCTCATACAGCTGGCCGAAGTCAAATCCACTTCCAATATGACCAACAAATCTTAATTTTTTACCGTAATATACAGCCAATAGTAGAGAACCAAAGTAGTTTTCTCTATTTCCTTCTCCTCTTGTGTATCCTATTACTATACAATCTTGAGTTCTAATAGCCTTAATTTTTAACCAATCTCGTGATCTGTTGCCCTGCAGATATCTACTAGATTTGTTCTTTGCCACTACTCCTTCTAAATTCATGGCTTTGACGTTATTGAAAACCTCTTTGCCAATTTCTTCAAAGAAATCTGAAATCTGGACTCTTTTACTTTTGTTGACTACCACCTGGGAAATAATATTCCGTCTATGGAGAAAGTCCAAATTCTCCAAGTTTTTGCCATCCAAATAAAGAATATCAAAGATATAGTATGTTGCAGGGATTTCTTGAGATAGTTTCTCAATATCTGCTTTGTAATCTACGTTCATTCTCTTCTGGTGGTTTTGAAAACTGGGCAAGCCATTTTTATCTAATACTACAATCTCTCCATCTAGTATGATTGATTCTTGACACTTTATCGCTGAATTTAACGGTCCCACTAATTCAGGATATCTATGTGTAATAGTTTTGTCATTCCTGGATTTAATTTCAAATATTCCTTTTGTCTTGTGTAAAAAGAATATAGATCTCACCCCATCCCATTTTACCTCGAAAACCCAATCTTTGTCATTGAAGGATTCCTTTACAGCAGTGGCTAGCATTGGCTTTATTTTTACTGGAAATTCTTCACTACCACTTTCTTCTCCTTCCCCTAAATCGTCTACTGCTGTTCGAGGTCTATCTTTACTATCATTATTGTTATTACCGTTCTTACTACTACTGATATTTTTTGTCTTTCTTCTATGGAGTTTGCCATTTTCTAAATCTTGATTTGTTCTCCCGGTTAGGATCGATTCAGGTCTTGTTATAGTTAAATCCTCTTCAGATTCAAACTCATCATTTCCTTTAATCAAAAGCCATTGATCTTTTCTAGATGTTTTGACCAAGGAAAACCTTCCTCTTAATTTCTGGCCAAACAAAGTAAAGGTGATTTTGCCCTTTGCAAACTGATCAGAGATTTCTTGCTCTGAAGTGTAACTGCCTGTGTCCCAAACAATCACAGTGCCTCCACCGTAGCTTCCTAGTGGAATTATTCCTTCAAATAGCAAATAATCTAAAGGATGATCTTCAGTTAATACTGCTAGCCTTTTTACCTTGGGATCTAGAGAAATACCTTTGGGTACTGCCCAAGATTTTAATACACCTTCCTTTTTTGATTCTAATCTAAAATCATAATGTAATTTTGTTGCATCATGCTTCTGTATCACAAATCTAAGTTCATCTCTTTTTTCAGTGCCTTTATCGTTTGCATTTCTCCTTAGTCCTGCTGGTTCAGGTGTCTTTGAAAAATCTCTTTTTTTGTTATATGCTTCTAACATTCCCTTCTTTTTTCAACTAATTATCCTGTATGCCTTTTATCATTAATAGATTAAACGAGAACTCCTGACTGCCATTTGATATAGTATAAAGCCTTACTGGAATATTAACAAGCCCAACAGATGCGCTTCTTCTTTTCGAGACAATTATTCTTGAGAACATATATAACTTCATAAATAATGATTTCTATTGATTTAATAGCTTGAAAAAATTTAACGAATAGCTTTGTCTATATCATTCCTACACACGTTTCACTAGACATTCATCAATGCAAAGATTAGTTGAATACACGTTTAAGGATAATAGTGCGCTAGGTAAGGTGATCTATACAGGATATACAAGGATTTCATTGAATATTCAAGCCATATCGATTTTTCTTCTCTAATGAGGTAACTCTATTGTATATATCTCTACAAGTTTTGATCTGTGGTCATAGCAACATTCTAGTTATGAATTATCACATATAACAGCTATATGTATACTGATTTCATATTCTGCATAAAATCTTTATAGCATCACATTCACTCAAGTGTATGACAAGAAAAACAATAAAGTCTAATGTATTACCTCTGTCTATAGTTTTCATACTTATATTGACGTCTGTCTGTATGTTATATACAACAAAACTAATATCTGCTCAATTAGCAAATAAAGAGGCTCCCCAAACAAAAACAAATAACAACAGTAGTAGTGATAATAACACTAACATGCAAACCCAGGGAAATAAGACATCGGCGGCTACTGCAAAAACAAATCCTAGCAGCACTAGTTTAAACAGAAGTGGATTTGCATATGTATACAATCTAACAATTGGTGATAAGACATATCCTATCAAATACAATACTACTGGCGGAAACCTTCTCGGAATTGTTGCAGACAAGGGTTCTGGTACATTGGTGGCAGTTATTGGATCGCCTACCGATGGTGGAAAATTATTAATTGAACTACCCAGAAATGTTATAGATGCAAAAGGTCAGGGAAGCGCTGACGCAAAGTATACCATAAAAATAGAAGGTAAAGGGGTGGATTATAAGGAAATTGGTACTAACATAAATGCTAGAATATTGCAGATTGATTTTGGCAAAAACGACAAAGTAATAGAAATTACAGGTACTCAGATGGCTTCATGAGCATTAGTCAGTATAAATTAGTACAAGTCACTAAAACTGTTGATAAATCCTATTTATCACACAATCGGGCTATTTTTTGCTAGGTTATATCTTGGCTCAGAATATAATATACTAATCCAAAAACTATAATAGAAGACCTAGATTATTCAAATATTTGGCTCGATATAAATAAAAGAGCATAAAGACTAAATTGAGATTTTGTGCAATTTAATAATCCATAATACCCGGAATATAAGATAAGTTGTCGTCGTCAACTTCATAGCATTCCGCTACCATAAATAAAAAAATATGATAGATAGACGTTCTGTATTATCATCATCAATTACATATTTTCAAATAATGAAATCTTCCAATTTTAAGCCTATTAAAGTAAATATGGGATATATAGCGGTTTATATATCGTGTACTCCTACAATCTTTATCTATCTTTAGGACATAAGATATGTAATGGCACCGAAAAAAGAAGAAATTAAAGAAGAACACGAAACAACAATAAAATCGCAACCGAATGAATCATCATCAACATTTCCCTATGCAAGCGAATATGCATCAACAACAACAACAACACCATCATATCAAAGACAACAGCAAGAAGAACAACGATATGCAGTCAATAGAGCATTAGATGAAACCAAAGATAATATCAGAAAGACAACAGATGAAGCAAGAAGGGAAATTCCACATTACACTCAAGCGGCTAATGAATATCAAGAACAAACTATACAAGCTGCAAGAGAACTGGCAGATAATTATCTAGACTCACAAAAAGAGATTATTAATTCAGTCCAGTCGGCTTGGATTCCTCACGTAGAGAGTGCATATAGCACATTTTGGAATTACTGGATGTCTCCAAGAAGGATGACTGAGATATACGGTAGAATGGTCAGTAGTTTTGCAGACAATACAATAGCAACAACAAGAGTAGCAAATAATGCTATATTTGCAAATATGGAAACAACAAAAACCTTAATGCAGAATACTCGGGATAATACAAAGGAATGGTCAAGAATAGGAATTAATACTGCGAAGACAATCGAACATACATTAAGGAATATGCCACGGCAAGATAATGATAGCGCCCGCATCACGAGAACACATGTAGAAGTAGAAGAGAACGAAGACAATCGCAGACAGTTTTAACATCTATTGGAATCAATATCTTTTATTCCACTCTTTCTTGACTTTATGAGGATGTTAACATAACAATTCACGCGGGATGCACCACACCCCATAAGTTAGTTAATTCCCACTTAACGATTTACATATTACAATAACATTGTAAAAACATTTCAATCAGTGGCAATACCTTTGATGCTCTATATACATCATCTATCTAAAAAAATAGAGATGGTGTAGTTTTTTCTGACTATTTACTTATTTGTACCAGCAGCGCCTTGCTCATATTCGCTACCAGTCTCAGCAGCGCCTGCAGTACCTTTAGCCATACCCTTTTTCCTGGCTATTTCTGCTGCTTCTTCTGAACTTGTTCCACTCCTCTGTCCTGGTTCCAAAATTCTTTGATCACTTGGATCTC
>JBKPEX010000170.1:0-4938 GCA_046728625.1 Thermoproteota archaeon | reverse complement strand
CTTCGTAGCACGCGCCCGAAAGAAAGATCGTCGGCCAGAGAGCATGTTGACCTCTCCTGTGAATTCACCATAACCATGGACGGTCACCAGGGTCTCATATGCATCAAAGGGGCGCACAATCTCGACTTCGCCTGTAATCACGACAAAGAACGGTACCGAAGTATCTCCCTGCTCGATTAGCACTTCACCAGGCTGTACTGAACGCGTACGTCCATACGCTGTAATACGATCGATCTGTGCCGGTGTTAATTTCGGAAATATTTTTTCTATTCGGGAGCTGGTTAGGGGAAGTCCCCTGCGTGTATTGCTCATAGTTATAGTCACATGGATCTCCACTAATGTCCTGTTGTAAGGTGAGGCTGTAATTTGGAAAATGAAACATATGTTATAGCTCTCAAACAACGATACTGTGGCTCAAGTTCAGGTTCTTCTATATCCCCACTAGTTTTAGTTGTTGACGAAAGCAATCTCCAATCTAATCCACTTTCATGGGCTATAGTAGGATGTGCTTCACGCCAGTTTCTTTTTATTATCATAATGTGTTGTTTCTTACTTGTCCCATCTTATAAAAAAGGTGATCTGATATAAAGAGAATTAACCTATAATAATCTTGAATCACAATACCTTCACCTCTTTTTCACCGACTTCACGAAGTACAGGAGCAATACGAGTACCTATTAATTTGGTAGCTCGCATCAGCTTCTTATGAGGTAATGAGGCTGGATTCATCATGAAAGTGATCCGAGATATGCCGCCTAAGGCTTTGCTATGCCTAATAATCTTCTCTGCTACTTCATCTGGATCTCCTATAATAAGTGCGCCTTTGGGACCTCTCTGAGTATCAAAACTTGCACGCGTCATTTTAGGCCATCCACGCTCCTTTCCGATCTCAGTCATGGTATGCGCATAACCTGGATAGAAATCATCAACTGCATCTTGAGTGGTTTCTGCTACATAGCCTAGTGAATGTACGCCTACTTTTAGTTGGTCAGGTGAATAGCCGGCTTGCTTTCCCGCCTTTCTATAGAGATCGACTAGTGGTCTGAATCTGTGCGTTTCCCCACCTATGATTGCGACCATCAATGGAAGTCCAAGCAAACCAGCACGGGCAAATGATTCTGGAGTTCCACCAACACCTATCCATATTGGCAAGGGATTCTGTAATGGCCTTGGATAGATTCCCTGACCGTTCAGGGAAGGACGGTATTTGCCAGACCAGTATACATTCTCATTGTCGCGAATCTTTAGAAGCAAATCGAGCTTCTCTGCAAAAAGTGAATCATAATCTTCCAATCTAAATCCAAACAAAGGAAATGCCTCTATAGATGAGCCGCGACCAACAACCATTTCCGCCCGACCTTGCGACAAATGATCCAATGTTGCAAATTCTTGAAATACCCTCACAGGGTCGGCTGCACTTAATACCGTTACTGCACTGGTAAGACGTATGCGTTTTGTTAGAGCAGCTGCAGCAGCTAGTATGACAGTAGGAGCTGAATCAAGGAATTCCTTACGGTGATGTTCGCCAATACCAAACACATCCAACCCGATTTGATCGGCATATTCAATTTGCTCGATCAACCTTTGCAAACGCTCAGATGAGCTTACTGAGAGGCTAGTGTCATCATGAGCAGCTGCAAAGCTATCAATTCCTACTTGCATAGAATAAACCATTAGGTAAATGATTATTTAAGTACAGTAGTAATTCCTACTTAGTTGGTGTGAAATACCATAGTAAATCAGCAGACATTCACTTAAGTATACAATTATAGACACATTAGGAAAAGTATGTATTGCAACACGAAATTTTTGTTGTAGCATTGAATTTTCAAGCTTATGACTATTTATATATAAATAATGCTATCAAGATAGCAGTACATTATATATTTTTATACACTATCATGATATCATAATACATGAATAATATCCGTGAGAAACATTTGAATTATAATAGCAAAAATCTATCCGAAAGCATGATAAATAACAGTGATGTCTATGATCTTCTTCTAAAAATACCTGCAGGAAAGGTTTCTACTTATGGAGACCTTGCAAAAGCACTTGGAAATCCTTTAGCCTCACAGGAAATAGGAAGAATCCTTGGAAAAAATCCGAACCCAATTAAGGTGCCATGTCATCGTGTAGTAATGTCAAACGGCAAAGTTGGCGGGTACAGATATGGCAGTGAAAGAAAGAGAGAATTACTTGAAAAGGAAGGTATATCCTTTATCAATGGAGTCGTCAGTGACTTCAAGAAAGTTAGAGTCAGTCTATCTTCAAAACAATAAGAATATGAAGATAAACCCCCGAAGATCCAACTAAATAATAACGAAGAAAATAGTTGGAATAATTATTATATAAAAAAAATAAGGGAAGAAAATGTTGAAGACATTGACTTGCAAACGGTAACAGATGAATGAAAATAATGATAAAGGATAATCTGTAGTCACCTTTCTTACCGATTCAATGTTGTGAAGAACTTATCGGCAACTATGATAACTCTGATCTCCGTCGCAAGACCACTACAATGGTAAGTCATAGCCTGGATTAGGCCAATATTATAGATATTCAAATACCCTTTTATCCATCTACTTCACTCACACATGCCATCAAAAAGCGATTTACTCGAAAAATTTATCTGTTGCAAATACATGGAAGAAGATTTTAACATGGAGGATAGAAATTTCCGGACAAGTTTGATGAACTTCAAAGACCTTATCATAAATCATACTATAATCAAGATCTATCCACATATTTGTTTTAAAAACGAAAGGTGTAGGTATAACTACATTACATCGGATCCATAGGGCGGCATTACTTCATTTCAATTAGTTTTCTTCCTGAATGAGCCTGACTCTGGATATATTGGAGGAGAATCGTATTAATGCACTAAACTTTAGCAACACAGTCAATAGCTCTTGCCCCAAGACCATGTAAATGAGATACGCTGATGATCACTATACATTAGTCTCTTCTTCAGTATATAGGTTTGAAGTGCATATCTATATCTTTAACAATATAGGTAGTAATTTATCTGTACTATTACATAAAGCAACATTCATTGTCGTTATTACTGAATTACCTATTTGATCTATTCTTTGTCCCATAATACATTTTTCAGTATGTGAGAAGCTTGATCGATAGCTGCTTGCGCTGCAGGAGTATCGCTAAGAGCGTTTAACATTACAAAGTCATGAATTGTACCATGATATCGAACTGCAGTAACTGGGACACCTGCATCTATTAGCTTGTGAGCATACTCCTCTCCTTCATCACGCAGTACATCAAACTCTCCGTTAATGATGAGTGCTGGTGGCAGTCCTCTAAGCTGCTCAATTGAAGCTTGCAGTGGAGATACTGTTGGTTCTTTTAGATTTGTCTGATTTGAAACATAATTATCCCAGAACCACTTCATAGCCTCACGAGTCAGCCAGTACCCTTCTTGATATTTCATGTAAGAGGGTGTATCAAAACTAGCATCAGTAACTGGATAAAAAAGTAGTTGAAATGTAATAGGTGGTTCTCCACGTTCTTTGGCAAGTAATGTAACAGCACTAGCCATATTGCCACCTACACTGTCACCAACAACCGCTAGACGTGAGGAATTTACATTTATGGTCCGACCATTTTCTGCAACCCATTTTGTAGCAGCATATGCTTCTTCTATTGCAACTGGATATTTGGCCTCTGGAGAACGAGTGTAGTTGACAAAGACTACGGCCACATGTGCCTTGTTAGCAATCTCTCTTACCAATCTATCGTGAGTATCAAGTCCACCAAGAACCCATCCAGCTCCGTGGAAGAACATCGCCGCAGGGAGAGTTTCATTTTTGTTGCTACTACTATCACTACTACTAGGTCGAAAGACTTGGATCAATATATCTTTGCTATTAGGTCTGCCTGGTATAGTATAATTTTCTATATCAACGGAAAGCTTTGAGACAGGACCAGCTTGAAGGTTAGATATTACAGCGCGAGCCTTCTCTGGTGATAACGTGTAAATCGGCGCTCCCGGATTCTGTTGAAGGCTCTCTAAAAAGGCTCTAGTAGTGCGTTCTACTCCAGTATAATTGTGTGTCTCCATGTCGCATTCTATATCAGATGTTTGTATATAAAGTTCAAATACTTTTAACCATACCAGATATGATGTGAGACCTTTTCTTCATAGATGATACAAATCCCTCTTTCTAAGGTATTTTATTATTCTCAAGGACAATAGAACAACAGCAAAAAATTGTGTTTAAATAATCTAGCAAAGAATAGTACAGGTATGTGTGAGTTTATAGCAGGCTATGAAGAAAGCAAATTGCTCAAGCGAAGAATGAGCAAGTTAGCCGAGGTAGAAAAAGAAGAGCCGAAACCTGAGAAATCAGAAGAGCAACTCATAATGGCTTAAAATAAAGTGCAGATACCTTCACAATTCTTTTTATTTAAAAATTATAAGCTTGTTTTTCTGATTATATTATTTAGAAATGAGAAAAGATTTCATAATTTCAAAGATAGAATCTTCTCAAGATGGAAGTCCGTATATATATGTCACATTTTATGATCCTAACGACCCTAAGACAACATCCAAAGCAGACCCCCAAAGTCCTTTTGGTGGTAGTGGCGAAGCAATACCATTTACGTCTCCGGAAGATTTAATGAAAAATCTGCCCAAAGCCATATCTAATATCTTTGGTGGAGCCGGAGGAATGTCGGGTAATTCTCCTACCTTTAAAATTAGTATGAGAGAATACGAAGATATGCAATTAAAAGTTGGAGATAAAATCACCATAGAGATTAAAAAGGCAGATAGTAGTGGAATATAATAATAGGATTGATTTGCTGGTGCCGCTGATATTCAGCAGGTAAATTGATGACCTACGGACAATAAAAGCTATTTTTATATCACTTTTGATATAGATCCAGCGTATCAGAACTCCATGAATAAGTTTATCT
>JBKPEX010000414.1:0-2677 GCA_046728625.1 Thermoproteota archaeon | reverse complement strand
CCCCTGTAATATGAAGTACACCGGCTCTGTCAATATAGGAAGATGATGGTGATTTTATTATTAAAAGATCATGTTGTGGTTTAAAAGTGGTAACATTACTACTGCTAGTATTAGCCTGCACTCGGGTGAAATGAAAAGTTGTATAATCTTTGTTAGCGTGATAAGCTGAATCGACTTCAGAAGCCTGCACACTGAGTATCTGCCCATTGAACACAAAGGACAAAACGCCTATTGATAAACACACACAAGTTAACAATATGACATAACTTCTTATTGACAACATTGCTAATGTGCGATTATTAGTCTCGTTTTTCAATAGATCACACTTTATCATGCCTTTCGTATCTATAGAGGTATACTCTGTATTTACGCAATTTCTAACAAACTATCCTTAGATAGTATAGAAGAAAAAGAGAGTAATATACTATGTAAGAGACAATTTATCGTATATATTATCTTCCCAACATGTATGAAGTGAAAGATTCCCTCCTACATTTTTCCACTGATCATTCAGAGCCTCTGACGAAGATAATTGTATTGTCAGTCTGTCGGTTTTGTTCTAGCTACAAATAGTTGTTGTGCTAAAATGATGCATTCTAGACAATATGTTTCAGTTATCAGAGAAAGGATGCGAACTTAGTTCTGCTTTTGATTTTTCGTATATACTTCCTTCATTTCTGCAAGCCACAGATTTTTTTTTTCATAAATATTTTTCATTTTTCTTGATTTGCATTCTTATAATATGTATGAGCCAATAAGAGGAAAGTAAACTTACGAATCTCCATATACTACTACATTTCCTTTATGTGACGTCTTTATTTTTCCCCAGCTCTTGCCTTCCTCAAGCGTTGCACCCGATAGTCCCCCTGTATCTGGTCTTGCGTCGGTTAGTTGGATAATATAGTCTTGACCCCCCTCTTTAAGTTTCAATATTTGATATAAAGCAGGACCAGTTTGCTGGAAGAAGTTCTTTGGAACGCCGCCGCCTAGTTCAAGTCCTCCAGATTTTTTACTTTTCCACAGGATTGCGGCTGATTCAGCAACATCGACAATGACATTGGGAAAGGTACCATTTCCCTCAAGCAGTGAAGGGAGCATATTAAGACCTATTGATGAGTCGCCTATTGCAGGCATATATACTGGCACGCTATTTTCATAGGCACTTACAACAAAGGATTTTTCTGGGTATCTAGAATTTTTTTTTGCAGCCTTACCCAGCGCATAAGAAATATCGGCAGTGGAAACAGTCAATGGTTTCTGCTGTCTTCTTGATTCCTTTTTAATATCCTTTTGGATCACAATGTCTTGCGCCTGTAATGTTCCCATCTCTTTAATATACACGTCATATATCCTTACGATCTGTTTTGAATACAAAACATCATCATCAACGTGAAAATGTCCCTGACGTACAGGTAGATCGTATGCAAAATGCAAATCATGATATACATTGGCCCCCGTTGCAACAATCCAATCAATAAAACCATTTTCGATCATCAAGGCTATAGCCTTGCCCATTCCGATTGGAGTCATTGCTCCTGCCAGAGTAAGACAAACTGTACAATTTGTGTTCATCATATCCTTCAATAATTTTGCTGCTTCAGCGAGTCGCCGAGCGTTATATCCAGTTGAGTCAAAAAAATTTATTAATTGTGAAACTGTCATATTTGAAAAAATGTCGGGTGGATCGATTTTTTTCCCTTTGAAGCTATTAAAAGTCATCACAATATGATGATTAAATTCTTCTTGCTTTTAATAATTCAATCGCGATGATGTATATATATCTATCTTTATTCAGGTCACGTGAGCGAATACGTATCATATCTATTTATATATACTAATATTCCTATACTTGTGGCTCTCATACATTGAATATTCACATTCCCATGCTCAGTGCTCTCCCATCAATAATCTGCAAAAAAAAGGAAGCCAATACATAGAAGATTCATATCCAATTCTTAAATTTGTTGCATTATTTTCACTCAGCATGGAAGAAAGGAAAGAAGGAGAAGAATTGAGAAGGGAGCCTGCAAAAGATTATTATGCAGGCTATTACTGGGGCAACAATCCTTACACTTCTACAGATTCTCTCTCTGGTCGCAAAGGCGACGGGGAATTGAGAAATGATATAATTGAAAAATTGAAAAAGAACAGCAAAATTAATTCATCAGAAATTCAGATATCTGTCACCGATTCGGTAGCGACATTAAATGGCAGTGTAGCTACCTATGAAGAAAGACGTTTGGTTGCAGAAGAGGTTTGGAACGTAGCAGGAGTAGTCAAGGTGCTAAACGAGCTGCGGGTAACAGATCCTGAAACAGCCGGTCCAAGCAGGACATCCCACCACTAATACAACAAGCGAGCATTTCTATTTTAATCGATAATTTCACCTAAATACCATTCGATTCTTCTTGTGTGATATTCTTAATCGGTGTCATGCCATGGATATAAGTAAGAACGATATTCATTTTGATAATATAGACTCGAACCCTGCTTATCGATAGTCAATAGTTGCATGTGAGGAACGAACACACTCATCTTGTGAGATGAACAATTATCAGAGTTTGTTTATACACTTTTTTATAATACGTAAAGACTATTCATGTGACATGACGACTAACCACAGTTACAAACAAGGAAATAAAAACAAGCCCGATAACAACGAATTTTCTCACAAGCG
>JBKPEX010000208.1:0-2424 GCA_046728625.1 Thermoproteota archaeon | reverse complement strand
TGCAGAGGATGAACTAAGAGATGCATTATCCAGATTAGAATTTACATATGACCCAATAAAAGAATCTTTATTCAAGATGGCAGATAATGCATATGATCTGGGTTTTTTGGGAAAGGTAGGAAATAGACCCAATCTTTCAGGCATATATGATTTGACACTATTAAATGACATACTTAGTGAAAAGCAATTACATACAATCAAATAACATATAGTTTCCTAGCAAATGGCAAAGAACGACCAGATCTATCTGGAATATTTGATTGATAATATTAAATGAGGTGTTGAAAGAAAAAGGGTTATCGACCATAGAGGATATAGGAGGAGCCTCTCATACACAGAGCAAAGGAATAACAGATGTAGCTTAGCAAGATTAGTTAGGTATACATCTAAGAACAAACTCCTTTTTTATATTTTCTTAAACTAATAGTCCTAAAAATTAAAAGTAGTCCCGACACTAGTCTGCACAAACTTTTCTGGCATAGTATTTATTATTCTATTGATTGCTTTCCAACCCGTGCAATGACATGGGATAATGTACCGTGGATTTACCTTTTGCAATTCTTCAATTGTTGGGTCTATTATATCTTCATATATTCCACCAGTTAAGTGAAATCCTCCTATTATTGCGTGAATTCTATCTATTCCTGTTAATGATATAGCATATCTTATAGTGTTAATAATTCCTGCATGGCCACAACTTGTAATAATTACTAAGCCCTTTCCTTTAATATTGGCTATTATTCCTTGGTCATCGCTAACAAGTGGATCTGGAATAAGATTCTGCTTATCTGGGTCCTCTTTGTATTGAATAGGAAATCCTTTCTCAAAAGTTGTCTTTCTTGGTATCTGTCCTGTGATTAGCAGTGGAGATGATTGTGAGTAAGTCTTATTGTCATTGTTGTTGCCATCATCGTCATCATGGCAATCACTATTATTATCCCTTTCAATGGGCAAGAAACTCGGACTTTTAATTTTCTTTATTATTGCTCCTTGATTTATTAATGATTCTTCATCTAATATTGGCATCATTGCTTTGTTGCCATCTGGATATACTATCCATCTTCGTAGAAATGCGTCAGGATGACATATTACCTTTGTAGGTCTTGATATACGTCTAAGTATACTAGAAAGTCCAGTAAAATGATCTAAATGCCCATGACTAAGTATGATAGACTCTATAACTGTCAGATCTATACCAAATATATCAGAATTACAAACTACTCCATTTTCGCTGACTCCCGTATCCAACAGATAAGCAATTCTTTTTTCCTCTTCTTCTCCTCTTTCGTTTAAGCCACTAGAACTTTTATCCCTACTGATAACTTGAAGAAGTGCTGAAAATCCATGCTCAGCAATAGGTGGAGTAAGAAACCTTTCATTCATTATCATTGGAGCTCTTTTTACAAATGGAGGTGAGTTTGGAAGTAATCTATCGGTAATATTATCCATCAATAAAGTGACTGATAAAGAATCTATTTCTTTTAATTTTTTTTGCATAGGATGTATACTATTGTAATATGATAATTAAAAACTTAGTTTGAATGTATATATATCTACTAAAGTATTTGTGTGAGATTATTTACAATGTTTGTATCAATTTATTCTTCGGGCATTCAAACCGAATTTTGGAACCAATCGCTAGTGATATATTATGTTAACATGACTCATATCCTTTTTTTCTTATCCTCTTAACTGTTAACTAGAATGTCATTTCTTGTTGAACACTTTATGACATTGACAATAAGTTAAACCATCGGTATGCCAGCATCCGAAATCTTCCATATGTAGGTCTTTCCTATGTTTACAAGCATCGCATAGCAATTGATCATCTGAATTTTCCTGGCTGTTCATTTCCTTATCATCACTCACTTGAATCAGCCGCAGATCAATAAATTCTATCTCATATCTTAGTTAGTTATCCATTCGCCAATTTAATCTGACTGTGTCGGATTATGATTATGTTTATTGACTGATAGAAATTATGTTCGTTGTTAGTACTGCTGCTATTGCTATGATAGTAATTGTTGCATGATGATAATTAGTGGTACCCAATATTCAATTTGTTGCAGCGCATCCACAAAAGCCTTCGTTGTTCAAGTTTACGCAAAGAAGGGGGTCTGTAGTTACAGTCTCAGGGAGTAGTGGAAGAGAATATATAGGAAAATCAGTAGCAAACTGTAAGAGTAATGAAGTAGTTACAGTGGAGACTGGGAAGAATAGATACAGGTTTAAGGATGTCTCTGATTAAATATCGGGTAACTACACATAGTAGATAATTACTTTTTAGTCATAATTTTTAGTTGTATTCTAAATGATTAAAGCAGAGTATTTGTTTTAATAAAAACATTATGCAATACTTTACAGCTCTTAAAATAGGTGAAAAACGTGTAAAGACCGCTAAAGATCTCTTGGCCTCATATACAG
>JBKPEX010000125.1:0-3379 GCA_046728625.1 Thermoproteota archaeon | reverse complement strand
AAAGTAAAAAATAGAACAAAGGGAACGATCCACAACAAAAGTGCAATATCCCGTCTAACTGCTGCAAAGATAAATCCGGCTAAGCCTAGTATCACCAAGACAGGATCTATAATGTAAATTGAGTTAACTGAATCAACTATCCCCTTATATGGTCGCTGAGTTGCCTGCCATAATACGCCATCCTTCCAATCATCAAATTGATTATTCAAAATTGAATAAGCAGGCCAAATCGCAGGAATCAAAATTACAGGAATAAACCACAGTCCTAACAATATCAGACTCTTATTTTTTGTTAAATGCAGCAATCTGTGTGGAAGTAAGGAAATAAACGTTTTCGATTTACTTGGGTTTTTAACTTTATTAAAGTCTCTGTCTACGTTTGAATTCCTGTTGCTCATATAAACAAGTAACCCAACCATAGGTATCATGGTAAATGCTGGAATTTTAGTAAATATTGCTATACCCATAAAAATACCCGAAAGTAAAATCACTAAAACATTTTTCTTATTATTAGTGGTATAATTTTTTGCGCTACTAGTAACCTTCCCAAATTGATGTACATAATTGATATTTTTGGTTAGGTTATCGTTACTTTTTTTATAATAAGGATAAACAGCAAAGAGTATTGAACTAAGAAGAAAAGGAAGCTGAATTGAATCCAAATATATTCTTCTAGTAAGCCAGCTTAAAGGCATCACTGCAAATAAAATAGATGCAATTAACGCAACATTTCTATTATAGCGATATTGCGATATTTTATAGATAAGAAAAGTATCAACTACAGCTAGTAAGCCCATCAGTAGTCTTGGAACCATATATAGATCTTCGATAAAATGAATATTGCCCGATGCCTTTATGGAGTCTGGATAACCTAGTAATTGGAATACGCCAGCTAAAAACAGTTGTCCAAAATAAGGATGATCAAAGCGGCCTGGTTCTTGTGGACCTTGTCCTTCC
Organism: Thermoproteota archaeon; assembly: GCA_046728625.1. GTDB lineage: Archaea > Thermoproteota > Nitrososphaeria > Nitrososphaerales > Nitrososphaeraceae > DASQQB01. Next base: position 2,422 of record JBKPEX010000125.1, on the reverse strand, counting down.
AGTACATGTAATGCTCTTCGCATGTATATTCCTTCATCATAGTGAATACCAGGAAAACCTACAGGATTCCAAAGGTGTGTAAAAGCTGATAATACTAAAGGAATAGATATAAACAATATAGATGTATACTGAATTTTCTTAACTCTAGTTAATTCTAAAAGAGTCAAATAAATTACACACTACATAATATTTTTTAAAGGTTATGTATAATACTACCATCTTTGAAGTTTCCGTTGCTTACCCCAATAAGTAGACCAGATTGTTTATTTTTGATATTCATTCAGTTAGATAGGTGATTATATGAATAGACACTTTATATTCTTTGATATTGGACAGACATTAGTAGACGAGTGGAATTTTATTGAGTATGTTGATTGCATATTTCTAGATACATTGAATGGTTTCGGCTCGAGAATTGACATTCGGAATTATAGAGCAATAAGAGATAATGTCATTAGAAATCGCAAGATAGGTAATGGTGATATCCAAGAAGTAATTATTGAAGTTTGCAAATTAATATCACAACCTGGTTATGACAGAATTATTGCCAAGAAATTGGAGCCTGAAATTATAAAAGCACGTAGGCTATTCAGATTATTTGACGACACTATACATACAATAAGCATTCTATCTAAGAAATATGATCTTGGCATAATAGCAAATCAATCAGAGGATATTTTAGATTTGCTAAAACATTCAAATATGAATCGCTTCTTCAAGGTTAATGTAATTTCCTCAGAAGTTAAAATGAAAAAGCCTGATCTAAAAATATTTCTGTTAGCATTGGATCGGGCAGCATGCAAGCCAGCAGACTGTGTTATGGTAGGCGATAGACTCGATACAGATATTTATCCTGCGAATAAATTAGGCATGAAGACTATCAGAACTACAAATTCACTTTTCAGACTACAAACACCCCTAAATGACCTTGAGCAACCAACGTATTCAGTTGTTAACTTGAGCAGTATTATGGATATAGTAATGGACATTATATGAATATGGATATCCGTTAAGGGCGTCGGAAATAAATTTTAACGCATTAAGAATTCAATAATTGATTTTGAATTCCAAAAACTCGCCAGCATATTTTTCATATTTTATATCCACATTCTCGACTTTTGAATTTGGTGGTCCTATATGTGACCACTTGATCACATTGGCAACATCCATTTCATTTCCTTCCAAAACTAACTCAACACGCCCGTCTTTAAGATTACGAACCCATCCACTTACATTATATCTATCAGCAACAATCTGAGTATTTTGCCTGAAATAGACACCCTGCACTTTACCAGACACAAATGCGTGTACTCTGATTTTATTATTCCTCTCATTGTTGTTGTCTGATCCTCTGGTGTTTGATGACGACAATGTGGTCAACCAGTGATCTTATCTAATTATTGAATAAAATTTCTTAGTCAATACTACCACCCTCTTCTATAAACAGTTGCTCATATGATGTTCCTTTTCTAACTAGTTTGAAGTCTCCATTGCTAGTCTTCATGACAATTGGAGGCTTTGTTTGACAATGAAAAGGCATGTTGAAGACAATAGAATAGGCTCCTACATTATAGAAGGTAACATATCTTCCAATATCTGCTTCATTCAGATTAGATGCCTTAGACAACGGAAATACATCATATGTATCGCAAAGACGTCCTGCTAAATGGATATTCTTTGGAGTCGGCATCCTCTCTCCTTTATTTGTTAGCAGTGGAACTACTTCTTGTGGATATTCTTGTTTCAAGAGAGCTGCGTCTAACAATAAATGATATCCAGCATCCACAATGACAATTTTATGTTCGTTATATTCCTTTGTGTTTACAATTTTAGAGACTAAAATAGAGGATTCTGCTACAAGAAATCTTCCACTTTCAATCATTAACTCAAATTTGCCGTGAGTTTCTGCTTTTTGATTCAATCTATCAACATGATTTTCAGCCATTTGTATTGGTGTAGGTACTGGTTCATTGTAAAATACAGGAGTTCCACCTCCAATGTCAAGTGTCCTAACTTGAAAGTTGGGATATTCCTTTTTTATCTTTGTCATGAATGCGTCTATTTTGTCAAATGCATGAGTATAACATGAGAAGTCTGTAATCTGAGATCCTAAATGAAAATGAAATCCTTCGAATTGGAGTAAATCATTATCCATTAGGTGCCGGACCATTTTGGTTGCACTGTCAATTGTCCCGCCGTTTAAGGGAACTCCAAATTTGCCATTTCTGTAGGATGCACGAATCTCTGCCTTAACTCCAACCTCTGGGTTAACCCTAATCATTGTCATAGGCTTGATGCCTATTTTGCTTGCCGCTTTTGCTAGATTTGTCATACCATTAAATGAACTAACAACTATCTTTTTTATACCACTTTGCAATACCTCGCGATATTCTTCAGGTTCCTCTGTCACACTAGTATAGAT
>JBKPEX010000417.1:0-3657 GCA_046728625.1 Thermoproteota archaeon | reverse complement strand
CTATGTGCCGGAGGCGGGATTTGAGCCCGCGACCTTTCGATTATGAGTCGAACGCTCTAACCAAGCTGAGCTACCCCGGCAAGCTCAGCAGCGTTCTGCAGTAAAATCTTCTTTGAACATAATATATTCTATTCAAAATATTCTTCTGCTTACTCTATCGGCATAACTTTACATTTACGCAGGCATTGAATGCTACACTTACTAATGTCTATTCATTTCTGGAAAATTTGGGGATAAGCATATAGTAGACAATGCGAGTTCAGCTTTCTTCCTCTACGGTTGTCACCGCTTGGCGACCTTTTTCATAACTTGAATAAAACCTCTTTAAATCCTGAGAATTATAATAATCTTGTACCCATTTAAATTTACGTTGCAAGTTTGAAGTGTAAATCTTTTTTATATCCAAATTTACATAGTTCAACCAGCCCATCATGATACGCGGGTCAATATAGTTTTTTAGGGATGTTCCAAGATTATAATCATGTGTTTCTTTTTGTAACTTGAGTTGCAGTTCAATTTTTTCCAGCCTTTGATGTAATTTAACTCTTTGAGATTCTGTTTTCCATTTTTTTGTCTTTATATCTTCCTTTAAGTTCTTAATTATCTCTTTCTTTTTTGCTATAGAACCTTCAAATTTTTCCAACGACAACTTGCTTGCGGGGTTTTTTGGATCGATACCCTTTTTATGATTACAGGTAATTGCAGCTTTCAGATTTGCCATTTTCGCCACATAGATTTTTTTTGATTCAGAAGAACTCTTGTTAACTTTTATAGGCGGATTCATAAGAGATTCTTTAACTATATTAGTAGTAATGTATGTTCTAAAAACCTTCGCTGTCAAGCCAGGTACATTTTTTCGGTCTAAGCTACGCAAAAAAGCATTTACTTTGTTAGATGTGATGCCATCAAAAACTTGGTCTGACTTTTGTTTTCCATTCATAAATAACTCTAGGTTCTTACACAGTCCCATAACATCTTCCGAATTAACTTCTATCGTCTTTTGCCATGGAACGCTGTCTTTTCCTAGAAAACTAAACTCTATGAACTGTTTATCGCTAATACGTGGAAATTTTATGTGTTCTACGCGCAAAGTCGAAGCTCCTACAGTATCTGCCTCTTCCGGATCTTTTTCATCTCCTACACGCATCGCTAGTTTGAATATCAGGTAGCAGACTGTCGCAATTTTTTTCTGATTAATATCATTAGAGTTAAGCATCCTTTTTATTATTTCCTTTTCAACTTTGGTGATATGTTTGCCAAGTTTATCCGCCTTATCATATTTTTCTTTATCGGTATTTTGGCGAAGAGCCGCAGAATCATGCAGCCATACATATTTTCTTTTTCCAGTCAGTCTCTCTAACCACGTTGCTAGCCATGTTGAGGAGTGATCGTGAACGACATTTTGCCATGTCCCTTCTGGAACTGGGGCATTTTCTCCTAAGTTTAGAGTGATGTCGCTAGGCCTCACACGAGGTTTCCATTTTCCTCTTAAAGGGTGTTGGCCTCTACCCATAAATAGACCAGGCGGTTCAACCAGCCAATTTGCAATGTCTACCTCAATGCCATCTACGAAAGCCTTACCATAGGTATCTTTAAGCCGTTCACGCTCTGCCTTTTTTGCTAAAGAAATTTTCTTTCTTTCATCACGCGTAAGATTACGAATTCTTTCCAGTTCGCTCTCTTTTATTTTCTTTTCCTCATTTACTAGTTCAAAAGCTTCAGTAAAATCAATGTCTCTAATATCTCTAATATCTTGAAATCTTATCGGTAGTAATTGTTTAAAGTCGTTTAGAAAGTTGGTCTGAAAAACAGGGTCCTGAATATAATGTGTATCCTTTTTCTTCGCCCATGCATATACTAATTCTTCCTGGTCTCGATTAAGAGCAAATCTCTCCTTCCTTATGGTTATGTGTAAACCTCTGGGCTGATATTCGGGAGGGAATGCAACGCCTTTATGTTCAAGGCTATTCCACTTTTCACTTGCTACCGTACTAACTGATACCATTACGTTGGTATAATGAGAAGCTCAAATAGTATTCATAAACTTTACCAAGAAAGCAAACGAATATTTCTCTGGTAATGCAATGAACAAACCAGTTATGATATATATATGATCGATGTTAACAAGCAACCCGACAGATATCACTAATTTTTATAACTACTTATGGACTTCACTAAAAAATGCAAAATATTTAATGAATATTAAACAATAGGAAGAAATGAGACGAAATCTCAACTTAGTATAAAGTATTTAAAACCAAATGAAATAGAATTACTGGACTGAAACTGGCATGGTCTTTATACTATAAGTATAATTTCTTGGGTAATGATAAAATAGAGAATTAGTTTATTTTTTCCTCATGACTAGCTACAAAAATCCTGTACCAACGGTCGATATAATAATTCAAAAGGATTCAAACATCTTAATGATAAGAAGAAAAAAGGATCCATTCAAGGATTATTTTGCATTGCCGGGTGGCTTCGTAAACTACGGAGAGACCGTTGAGGAAGCAATAAAACGTGAAGCGCTTGAGGAGGTTTCGTTGCAAATAGAGCCTATTGATATCTTGGGCGTTTATTCAGATCCTAATAGAGATCCTAGAGGACACATTTTGTCAGTTGTATTCGTTGGCATAATACTTTCTGGAGAAGCAAGAGCAGGAGATGATTCTGCATCTATCAAGTGGTTAGACCTAGGTAATATACAAAACGAAAAACTTGCCTTTGATCATAAAAATATCATATTAAATTACATAAACTGGCGAACATCTGGAGGAACTTTTTGGTCATCAAGGCAAAAAATACATTGACTATATTAATAAGTTAAATCGGGTTACTAATTGTTAGAACATTAGAATATCAAATAACTGCATCGTAATAGTCTTTAATAACAGGTCTATCTATCCTTTCGTCGTTTTTATAATATATGTCTCATCTATTTCTCGCTATTTAACAAAGAAAATAGGGATTTAGGATTTTAGTTATGACACAATAACCTTTCCTACCATGGTCGGATGAAGCTGGCAGAAATAAGGATATTGACCTGCCTGTGTAAATTGATGTTGAAATGTTTTTCCCATAGTGGTTAATGCTGAAGGTCCAGATAACCCAGAATCAAATGCCTTTCCCATATTTGGATCGCTGGATCCAGTTCCAGATGTAACAGTATGAAATTGATTGTCATTATTTGTCCAAGTAATCGTATCTCCTACTTTAACGGTAGCAGGATTTGGAGAAAACGCTTTATCGGCCAGAGTGGATGCACCTTGAACGATCGAAACTTGTGTCCCTGTTGTACTAGTTTGTGTGTTAGTCGAATTTTGTTGTGCCAACACCGGTAAAGCATAAGAAAAGACACCTACTGTTGCAGCAAGCGATAGTATTCCGAGGATACTCAATAGTCCTATAGTTATTCTAATAACCATTTGATCTAACCTGACGATTATATTTTATAAGACATTCCTATCAATTTTCTTAGCCGTACAACTTCGTTAATTAAATTTCCTTAGTAAAAATATGTAAATAATCTGATTTTTAGGAATATATTTTATAAACGTGTGATTTTCAAGCACATTTTTGAGCCTAGAAGCTCCTTTCACGAGAAGATATTGAGGAAGAATAAATATTATAATATTAATCTATAGAAGAAGACTGCTC
>JBKPEX010000321.1:0-2288 GCA_046728625.1 Thermoproteota archaeon | reverse complement strand
CACCATGTACTATATATGTTAAATGAATTTTAGTTGATAAACCCCGACACTATCGCACTACCGGAGGAGTCCCTGTGCAATTTACTTTAAGATACCATACCCTCTGCTTAATTATTCGGCATTTTAAAGTGAGTCAGAGACGCATGTTGCACCTTTTCCTTGGTATTGGCTTACAGATATACACTCTGGCCAACCCTAGTCCTGTGTTTAAGATCCAGTTTATTTGTTGAAATCATTGTTATTATTATTATTTAGTCTATAGGAAGATGACGAACAAAATCTTCAATATCTATAACATATTTTAAACAATGATTTGGGTAACAGTGATGACTTCGGGGTTGAAAAAGCGAAAGCAGATCGGGCTATCGAATGGATGAATTCATATGCCAAGGCAAATAACAAGGAATTTGAGAGTATTCTGAAAGGATACGACCTGGTTACGAAGAGGTTTGGTGTCTTTGAGATGATCTTCTGGAAGGGAGACTGGGGAGTTGCCAGAGAGATCATAAGAAGAGCTAGCAGTAAGTTAAACATGAAAGTAGTGGAGGGAGGATACCACGAAAAGAATAGTAGTATACTTTTAAGAATCTTTGGAACCAATAAAGAGTTTGCTAAGGTATACAGCGGAGGTAACCTAATTGGAACTATGATAATGTCCTTAAAGTCAGGCAAATGGTTAGTAAAATCAGAAAAGACGTTATGATACAACGACAGTCTTTTAAAGATAAATAAGTAATACGGTTTATTCAGTTGAAAGGAAAAATAGTCGTAAGACGGTTTGAAAGCATTATCCTCAAAAAAAATCCCTTAAACGATCCATATGTTAGGGATGTAGTTATTTACTTACCTCCAAGATACACTCACAGTAGCTCACGAGGCTATGTAACTGTCTTTTGTCTAGCAGGATTTAGGGGGACTGGAAGGAGTCTTCTAAACATCGATCCTTTAGGTGAAAATTTAGAACAAAAAATGAACCGCCTAGTATCAGAAGGGAAGTGTGGACCTATGATATTGGTTTTCCTAGATTGTTTTACAAAGTTCGGAGGCAATCAATACATAAACTCTTCTGCAACAGGAAGGTATGAAGATTATATCATAGATGAAATTGTACCGTTCATCGACAAGAATTACAATTCTGGCTCCCATGCACTTTTAGGAAAATCATCAGGAGGATACGGTTCATTTGTTCTGGGGATGCGTCATCCAGATATATTTCAAGCAGTAGTCGATCATTCCGGAGATGCAGCATTTGAATATTGCTATCTACCAGATTTTCCAAGAGCAGTTGATGCTATTAGAAAAGCCGGCGGTCCGAAAAAATGGTTGAACACATATTGGAATAAATCAAATCGCCACAGAATAAGTGATAGCGCTCCACTGAACGTTCTAGCGATGGCTGCTCACTATTCTCCTGATCCCCGATCAAAGGAGTTGGGCCTACAGTTACCGTTCAATATGGAAACGGGGGAGATATTAGATGACGTATGGAAAATGTGGCTTACATGGGATCCCATTAGAATGGTTGATAAGTACAGCGCTAACCTAAAGAAACTTAAATTAATTTACTTGGACTGTGGAATTAAGGATGAATATAACCTCCATTTGGGCGCTAGGATTCTTCATTCTAAATTACAAACTATGTATATAAGGCACTTCTACGAGGAATTCGACGATGGACATATGAATATAAACTATCGAAATGATGTCTCTCTTCCAAAAATATTTACAGCACTGTCATAGGTATCGGTTATTAGTTGATTTCATATAACAGGTTTTTGACCTTTTACTTGTCATAGTTAGCTCTATGCATTATTTGAGTTTTCAACATATCATTAAATTTTCAGGTATTCACCATCAAATCTCTACAGTTGAGATAAATCTATTGCAGACAAACATCTGACCAAATAACGTTTACTAGCAGCCAACAATTGAAAGAAAATCGAAATTCATAGAATGTAGGACTATCCATTTAGTCTGTACTAGCGTTATGTCTTATTTCGGAACGTTTTATAATATTTATGGCTATACAAATATTGTTATTTAAAAAAATTAACCTCGAAGAGTCGCCTAAGCAACGGATAGCTGGTATTCAACTACAAGTCCGGATAATTTTGGAGAAAACAGGTTCGTTAGCTTACCAATATTTATATTGCCGAATATAGAAATTACAAGATATCTAGGTAAATAATGGCGTGATTACAACATGACAAGTCAATGCAGATCTTGTGGTACGTATCTTACACCTGTTTCCACTTGCACAGTTTGTAAAGAGGATAACAGTTGGGTAT
>JBKPEX010000070.1:0-6337 GCA_046728625.1 Thermoproteota archaeon | reverse complement strand
ATAAAATGTATTGTAGCATTAAACTCGTTACAAAGAAAAGCATGGGAGATTCAAGGATAAAACCATCGATTTTGCAAACAGGCGTAAAACAAAACTCTATTGACTGAAAACTTCGACTTTTCCAGACATTTTCAACCACACCACCCTTACCATCCTTACGGCCCTTACTTGTATAGATAGGGTTTAATTCCTCAGCTTATGATAATCTTTACCATCGTTCTTCACATATTTGCTACTAACTTTATTGGTGAGGTGCTAGGTGTAAAATCTGTACCCATTGAATTTGGTCTAGATGGAAAACGTCGTTCCCTTCATATCAAAGATTCGATGGAACTTGAGATAAAAGGACTAAAAATGGAGGAGACGAAAACCAAGAGTCACGTATAGTTAATCAAGCATTCAGTGCTGTTCCCGGTTCTGATCTCGTAGTGGCACGCACAAGCAAATACAGATATGACGATCATGGAATGAAATGGGATAATTCTGGTAAGAACGGGTCCTATTGTAGATTTAGCTACACATCTTAATTTACTTATCTTTAATCGGTTACGACGAAGGATTATCGATTGGAACACCAATAGAGAATGGCATAAAATATAATCCTGTTAATTTCAATCCATTGTGCTCCTTTACTAAAATAAATTTTTATGTGCTATTGTATAAGGTACTGACATATGAGACCAGTCTTGCTTACTGTGGACGACGATGCACAAGTGGTCAGAGCTATTGAACGTGACCTAAGACAACACTATGGCAAGCGCTTTCGTGTTCTTAAAGCAGAATCTGGTCAAAAGGCTCTTCACTTAGTAAAACAGCTAAAATTACGAAATGAGGCCCTGGCATTACTATTAGTAGACCAAAGAATGCCTCATCTATCAGGAGTAGATTTCCTAGAACAGGCCATGAATATATTTCCGGATGCTAAGCGTGTATTGCTTACAGCCTATGCGGATACAGAGGCTGCTATAAGATCCATTAATAAGGCTAAAATAGATTATTACCTGATGAAACCATGGGACCCTCCAGAAGAACATCTATACCCAATACTTGATGACCTATTAGATGACTGGTGGGCTTTGACCAAACCCCCGTTTGAAGGAATTAGGATCATAGGATTAAGATGGTCACCAAAATCTTATGAAGTAAAGTATTTCCTAGGGAGAAATGGCATACCTTATCAGTGGCTAGATATAGAGGCCAGTGAAGAAGCTCATCAGTTGGTTTCTTATCTTGAATCAACTGGCAAGAACGGCGGCTCCGGCCATGCTTCCGTTGCTTCCGCAACAGCAACTTCTAGTAGCCCATTTTCTATTCTTGATAATAAAAAAGCTGATAACAATGACGACAGCAGTACATCCTCTAGGAGATCAGAATCTTCGCCATTTTATACGTCCTCTTTGAATCTACCAGTTGTAATTTTTCCTGATGGTTCATACATAGAGGAACCATCTAATTCAGAGCTTGCAGAAAAAATTGGTCTTAAGACGCGCGCACAGATGCCTTTCTATGATTTAATAATAATAGGTGGAGGTCCTGCAGGACTGGCAGCAGCTGTGTATGGAGCATCAGAAGGTCTCGGTACTTTGCTGATCGAAAAACATGCACCGGGGGGACAGGCAGGTATGAGCTCTAATATCGAAAATTATCTTGGCTTCCCTTCTGGTTTGAGTGGTAGTAACCTTGCGAGACGGGCTGCTGCTCAGGCAGCTCGATTTGGTGCCGAAATTTTAACTCCACAAGAGGTTGTCAGTTTACGAGTTGATGGCCCATATAGAATTGTTAAATTAAATGACGGGACAGAGGTAAGCTGCCATGCCCTGCTCATTGCTTGTGGCGTATCTTATCGCGAGTTGAAAGATGTGAATGGAATAAATAGGCTGACTGGGTCTGGCGTATATTATGGAGCTTCTATGGTAGAAGCATTATCATGTAAAGGAGAAGATGTTTTTATGATTGGAGGTGCCAATTCTGCAGGCCAAGCTGCCATTCATTTTTCTAAATATGCTAAAACAGTAACACTTGTAGTTCGTGGCGATTCTTTAAGCAAAAGCATGTCATACTACCTTATACATCAATTAGATAAAACAGATAATATACGAGTATTACTGAATTCAAAAGTCACAGAGGTACGAGGCGAAAATAGGCTTGAATTTATTACCATAACAAATACTCAATCAGAACATGTGCAGACTTTTCCATCTCCTGCACTATACATATTTATCGGTGCTGTACCACATACTGATGCTGTTGTTGGCCTAATAGAGCGAGATGCAAACGGTTTTATTTTGACTGGTCCGGATTTGATCCATGATGGACACAAATACCCTCGGGGCTGGACACTAGACCGTCAACCTTTTTTGCTTGAGACAAATATACCAGGAGTATTTGCAGCAGGAGATGTGCGCCATAGTTCGATGAAAAGAGTTGCTGCAAGTGTAGGTGAAGGGTCTATTGCTGTTCAACTGATACACCAGTACTTGAAAAAGCTGTAAAATAACACTCATTTAGCTATCATAGAATGAAATATATCAGAAGAGTTTTAATCCAACCAGGTAGGAATGTGATGTTCTGATCGCTCTACACATGACTGAACCAGCAATTTCCATTTGTTTTTATAAAAATAAATCGCTTATCTATTCCAATAGCTTGGAATGTTGTCGTGCTGTAGACTAAATTTCTGCTATGTAGAACTTCATTCACCTTTTCATCTGTTGTTGATCAAAATTCTGATAGAAACTACGCAAGAGACAACATTAGGTCCTAGCAGTACAAATATTTAATAGCAGAAGTTAAGAAGGGAAGAGTGTGACGATTAGCTCAAAGAGTAGCAATCTCAGTGATCGGGAGGCTGTTCTTCATCAAATACAGCTATTTTCTGGGCTCTCAGATAAAGAGTTAAACTCATTAGAAAAAGGAAAGGAGAAATGGTATGAAAAGGGAGATAAAATAATTGCCGAAGGTGAAAATGATGCATTCTATGTAATACTAAAGGGAAAGGTACAGATCATATTAAAAGATGGGCCCAGAGAAGCAGTACTTTCTACATATGATTCAGGAGACCATTTTGGAGAGCTTTTGATAATTCTTGGTGAGGGCCTCTCAGATCATAAATGTGCTGCTTTTGCCGCTGAGAGAAGCCATTTACTTAGATGGGATAGAGACGCATTCTGGCGAATGGTCTACAGTTCACCTTCTCTGACCAGGCAAATTCTACATTCAATGGGTCGGCTTCTTAAGTCATTGGAGACGGTATTAGAGCATAATCAAAAGTTAATAGCTCTTGGTAGCTTGGCTGCAGGTCTTGCTCATGAGTTGAATAATCCTGCTGCAGCTGCTAATAGATCTGTCACACAACTATCTGATTCTATCTCAGAATTGAGGTCTCTGATGCAGAGATTAAATAGTCCTGGAGGTATAACTTCTGCACAATGGTCATACATTTCTAAATTAAGGAACGATATTCTAAAATTTGATTCGAACTCCACAACTTATCTTACTAGCGATCGTGGTACAAATGATATTATAGCACAAAGTGAAAAAGAGGAGCAGATCATAGAATGGCTTGAGTCTCATGGTATTAATGATGGATGGAATCTGGCATCTGAACTAGTCAATATAGGAATCACTATAGATACCATGAAGGATATCTATAGTAACATAATGTCACCGGAAGCCGGTACCGATAATGGTAGAGTGGAGCAGAATCTTAAAGATATCTTGGGTTGGCTCACTGCAACAATGATAGTAGATCGTTTGCTGTATGAAATTAAAAGCAGCACTACACGTATTAGTGACCTAGTCTCTGCTGTAAAATCATATTCTTATGTGGATCAGACTCCTCTTCAGAATGTCGATATTCATAAAGGGATAGAGATCGCATTGACCATGCTTCAGCATAAACTAAAAAAATCAGATGTAACAATAATTCGAGAATATGATTCTAAATTGCCGCATATTAATGCTTATGAAAATGAGCTGAATCAAGTATGGACCAATTTAATAGATAATGCTATCGATGGAATAGGAAGACATGGAACTATTTCAATTCGTACCAAAAATGAGGCTAATGATCATATGCTTGTAGAAATAGCAGACAATGGAACTAAGGGTATTCCAGAAAGCATAAAATCAAGGATTTTTGAACCATTCTTTACGACAAAGGACCCAGGGAAAGGTACTGGTCTTGGATTGAGTATAAGTCATAGGATCATAACTGAGACACACAAAGGAGACATACAAGTATATTCTAGACCAGGAGAGACTCGTTTTCAGGTTCGTCTGCCTACTTACAAAGAACGGATCCAGGAAAGGTACTGGTCTTGGATAAAGCCATAGGATACAGGACATTTAGCAAAAACAAGCTTACTAGTACTTGCTATTTTATCTCCAGTGATAGTATTACATGCTATCTTGGTACCTGTTACTGCAGCATTTTTAATAGGTTGGCTAATCAACCTTATCGTTATTTATCCAAATGCAAAGTGTTTTGTCTGTGTTGTGAATTTTAGGTCTAACCTGAAGAACTGGTATGAATTTTACCCTCACTCTTTCCGGTCAGGTTTTCTGGTCTTGTCAAATGTAGTAATACAAAACCAAAGTTACCCATATCAGCATCAGTAGGATCACAACTGCATAAAGCTACAACACCTATCTTTTTGGTAGGTATGAAGGCTACATTAGCATTCCAACCATTGATTGCACCAGTATGGGCTATGACCTCTGTACCAAAATTAGTAAGTACACGCCATCCTAATGCTGCATATTCAGTATAGTTCATTGGATTTGCAATTATAGCTGGATGTCGTATTAGCTGTTGTAATTGGATTGCATCATCTAGTTTTGTATGAATCAAACCCAAGTTGGCAGATATGTATTTTAACATATCAGGAGCAGTTGAACGAAATGCTCCAGCATCTGCTAGTATTGTAGGTATTGTTGGCGTGGTAATTTCTTTCCCACCTCTATGCCCAACAGGAAATCTATTATTGATTTCATCCTGTGAAAGCGCAATTCTAGTATCATTCATTCCTAGGATGTTTAGAATTCTATCTTTAACTAGCTGCTCGTATGAAATACTACTATCATCACCACCGCCTGACCTCAGCACCAATATCTGTCCGAGCAATCCCATACCAAAACTTGAATATTGAAATTGTGAACCTGGTGCCCTTGTTAGTGTGGTATTTGATAATGCTTGATACAATAGGGTTGCGTTATAGTTCGGGTTAATCTGTCCATTATTGTTTAAGAAATTAGGAGGAAATTCAGGAAGTCCAGAAGTATGTGTTGCCAAATCCTCAAGCGTTATCTTCTGTCCACGGAATTGTGGTACCTTCACGGTAGTAGGCAAATACTTTTCAATTGGATCACTTAAATTGACTATTCCTTGCTTTACCATGTCAGCTAAAAGTAAGGTAGTAAATGTCTTTGTAATAGAACCTATATCGAAGAATGTATTTTGATTTACAGGTAAATTATGAGCCGTTGACATATTTCCAAAGCTAAATATTCTAGTGCCATTAGGATCCACAAAGCCCACAACGATAGCCGCTTTAGACTTGTGGACTATTTGATTAACAATGAAATTCTTGACTTGGTCTTGTATTACTTCTTCTTTGTTTGTTATCAAAGAATTTGAAGTAGTAGCAGAGGAGGAGGATGAGGAAGAAGAGGAGAAAAAAGACGTAGGAGAAGAATAAGCAAAAGCGAGGGTAGTGGTGGTCGCAGAAGACATTAAGATTGAAATTGCCGCAAATGATCCTGTGAATAAAAGTAACGCAAGAGACATATACAGAAAAAAGGTAGCAGCAGCTCCATGATCATACGATGATGACCTTAACTTGGCAAGAAGAGTTTCCCTTAAAATCATTTTTCGATTCATGAAAGTCTATGAAAAACTAGTTGTATTTAAGGAGAATGTCATTATACTTTCAAGGCAGTAAAACCTAAAGCTAATGATTTCAATCATATTGAACGTTGACGTTCAAAGACTTACAGAGATTAATTCATTCTCAACAAAATTCTGAACCAACAGAATTATTTCAAAGATTAAAAAATAAACCATTTTGGATTTGGAATGTTCAGGAACACAAGAAATAAGATATTAGATCTAGAGAAGATTGCTGCTTTAATCATATAATCGGGTTACCAAAAAAGGAGGGAATAGATAAACCACTTTACGATTATGAAAAGATAATCTTTGATTCTTTATTTTCATTTCCTTCAATCGCTGATAATTGCAATAATGACGTTATCGACAGAATTGACAGCAGTAAGCACCTCTGGATAAAGAAAGCAACTGGTTTAGGAATTACAGAATTTATGCTAAGATATATGG
>JBKPEX010000352.1:0-11587 GCA_046728625.1 Thermoproteota archaeon | reverse complement strand
TCATATATGGATTCAAAAAATTTATAACATATTTCACACACTTCCAGTTCTGCCAATTGGTAATGTCAGTTATTCAATTATTAACTTCTGCTTTATAATTTGAACTCTAACAACACACAGTATATTGCAATCAACCTACTTAATACATTAGCTTATGAATTTATCTTTGTTCTAACATTTAAAATATTATTCGAGGAACATTTTCACTTAAAATCAACTACGCTTCTTATATCAAGTAAATCTTTTTCATTTGCCATTTCTTTTGCTTCCTCTGTTTCTGAATCTTGGTTAATGCACTTATCATAAAAGGTACAGTGTGGACACTTTGTTCTCCTTGCATGGTTTATTAGTCTTGGCAACATAGAAACATCATTTTCCTTTAAGGCCTTTAAGAATAGATTCTTGCGTCTAACGATTTCATTCTTTAGTATCTCTCTAGCGATGTCATTTAAAGGTAGAAAAATTTCCCAACTTTCTATCCCAACGTCTCTGGCAGTAAATGGTCTGAAAAAATAATCTCCTTGCGAATCACTCCTTATCCATTTTAATTCCTTCACATTATATCTGATCGAAATAATTCCCTTTTCGATGCCTGTCATGACTAGATAATATAGTAGCTGTCTTAGATAAGACCTAAACGTGTCATTTTTATCGTCATAGAAATTGCTATGATTTATACGCGTACCATTCACAGTGTCTTTTAATTCTATTATTACATTTTCATCACTACTCATAATATCAGGATGGGCGACTATTCCCTCCATCTCTATGTCAGCCTGAGCAACACCGATGCTGGCCAGCTTGGTAATTATAAATTCACTCGACTCACCTCTTACGAAATGATGGACAGATTCATTTGAAATAGGATCTAATTCCGGGAACCTTCTAGAATAATATTGCTTTCTTATGCAGGCGGTAGGGATTATGTCAGAGACGTGTACTGTGTCATCCAGCCTACGTTTTTCCTCATATCTGGATTTCAGATTTTTTTGTAATCGATCAGTAAATTCAGGACTTTTCCTAATAGTTATCACCATTTAAATCTTCATCACGACCGTCCAACTCATTACGATATCCTCCTCTTCCAATTATAATTTACATTATATCACATTTATGCTATTTATTATGAACTGAGAATATGATTGCTTTTATGGGTACTGTTGATAATATCAATCCTTATTCATCTTCATTTTTTAGAGAATGTGAATGTATATTCTTTAAAATGTTATGCACTTGATCTCTGAACAAAGTTAACCCTATCCTTCCGGCATAAGGTTGCCCTCGTGCAAATGATTCAGCTAGATTATTAACAAAGCCCATTTCTACTTTAGGCGGCATTGGTGGTTCAAATGGATCAACATAAGCTTCAATTATAGTTGGTTCTCTACCTCTCATGGCTTGATGCAATTTAGACTTTACTTCATTTGGTTCTTTTATAGCATAGCCTTTACCACCACACGATTCAGCGAACTTCACCCAATCTATCGGAGAAAATTCGACGCCAAATTCAGGATTTCCAAGGAATCCCATTTGTTCCCATCTGATCATTCCTAAGGTATTATTTTTGAGAACAATTACTTTGATAGGAAGGTTGTATTGTACTGCAGTAGCAAATTCACCCATAAGCATAGTTAGTCCTCCATCGCCTACAAAGGCTACGGACTGTCTATCCGGGAAAGCGATTTGAGCAGCTATTGCATATGGCAAGCCATTTGCCATACTCGATAACGTACCCGACACAGAAAATTTCATGCCTTTTCGAATGTTAATAAAACGAGCAGCCCAACTAGTATTCGTTCCACAATCTGCAGAAATTATCGCATTGTCCTCTAGTTCATCAGAAACAGCTTTGGCTATAACCTGCGGTTTGAGTGGTTTGTCAGTACGCGTACTTTGTTCTCTTAACAAGCCGACCCAACTTTTCATTGCCTGTTGTTTTTCTGTTATGAACTCTCTGTCATCCTTTTTATTCAGCAGGGGAAGCAATGTGGAAAGTATTAGCTTTGAATCGCCTACCAAACCAATTTCAACAGGATATCTAAGACCGATCTTTTCAGGCTTTATATCAATTTGAATTCCTCTTGCCTGACCTGGCTTTGGAAGATATTCAACATACGGAAAAGATGTTCCAATCATAAGTAAAGTGTCTGCTTCATTCATAGCATCACTTGATGGTGTAGTTCCAAGTAATCCGATACCTCCAGTAGTATAGGGACTATCATCAGGAATTACTGCTTTACCTAAAAGTGCTTTAACAATTGGAGCGCCCAACTTTTCTGCAACTGCGATTACCTCTTCTCCTGCTTCTAGTGCGCCTTGTCCTACAAGTATAACAACTCTATTTCCAGTATTGAGAATTTCAGCTGCCTTTTCTATTAAGGAAGGACTTGGGATTATTTCGTTAGAATAAATATCTGAGGTGTGATAAGCAACATTATGCCTAGAATACTTACCATTCAGTTTCTTTTCTTGTACATCTATAGGGATTGTTATGTGACTTACTCCTCTCTGTGATAGAGCAGTTCTGCATGCAATATCAACTGCCATTTCTGCTTGCTCTGGAACGCTGATCAAACCATTATAGACAGTAGCATCTGAAAACAGCTGTAGCAAATTAACATCCTGTTGATAACTAGAATTCATTAAATCAGAATAGGTAGTTCCAGTAATAGCTATAACGGGAGTATTATCTGATTTGGCATCGTATAACCCGTTTAAAAGATGTATAGCTCCAGGACCCGAAGTTGCAACACATGCACCGAGTTTTCCAGTGTACTTTGCATATGCACAAGCCATAAATGCTGCAGATTCTTCGTGTCTAACAAGTATGAATTTGATTTTGTTTTGTCTACGTCTTAAAGATTCAATAAATCCATTTATCCCATCCCCTGGTAGTCCGAAAATTGTATCAACTTTCCAATCAAGCAGGGCCTCGGCTACAATATCAGCAGTACGCATGTTTTCATATTCTATCATAGCTCTAGACTACTAATACTACTAGGTCATATATTATGTCACATAGATATTTATTCCAACTTCCCTTCAATTATAGGTCTTACCGGAACCTGTTCTTTTCGAAATTTTAGCTTGGTAAAAATATCTCTTGAATTCGATTCTTCTCTTATCTCTATTCCTATATCTTTTTTGATTGCATCTTTTCCCTCCCTTGCACCAATAAGTATTATTTGAGCATTCTGATAATTGACAAGATCCAAATTTCTTGTTAGCGGAATAAAATTCTCCTGTTCTTTGAACTCCTCTTGTATAAATTCTGGATACATTGGAGATTGGTCTGCGCTAGGATAACCTTCTGGGACTGGTTTAACAGGATTGATAACTGTTACAATATAACTTGCCTCCTTTTCTATACCTAGTTCTTTCTGCGCTTCGCCTGGTTCTTTGGGGAGTTCAAGAACATATGCAAGCTCAGCGTGGTTTTGATGCTTTACTATTGCATATTTACCCTCACCAACAGGTCTTGCCGCGTCTCCTTTTCTAAATTCATCAGACAAAAGCTCCTTTGTAAGTTCCTCTGGTCTTTCAAATATACCTCCTACTCTTGCCCAGTATCTTTCAGAACTGCGTGCTTCACTCTTTCTTATTTCAGGTAAAGATTTTTTGCCTATTACAAACAGCCGGTAAAGTTGCCTGTGGGTCTTTTGGTGGTCATTTTTTGTGGTTGTTTCTTCAGGTGCCGTAACCATAAAAAACCGTCTGACATCATCGATACTCTTAACATCTTGCGAGCTCACTTTGGGTCTGTAGAAGAAATAAATGTCACCATACTCCAAGACCTCTGGTTGATCTCCTGAATCCGCTTGACCTTTCTTGTTATCATGTAGCGTACGGGGAACCTTATTAACCATGTAGTCTTGTTGGACAATTTTCTTTATAACAGTTGGGTACCAATAAGGGGAAGAGGGAGGGTGGATAGACTAAATATCAATGTTTATTGCTCTTCCAAGAAACATGGATCATCAAAAAAGATGAGATCTTGAAGGTATATTCATTTAGCATCCCTGCTAGACTCCCATATAGCGAAAGCGTTGTTTTCTGTATCGAGACAAAGTGCAAAGTAACCCATTCTAGGCACAGGATGTTTATGAGCAAGCACTTTACCTCCTAGACTCTCCACTTTAGATGAATATTCATCGACGGATGTTACTCCGATATAATTAGTCACTTGATGCTCTGGCATTTGTCTTTTCATCAATCCTCCACCTATTGGTTTGTTTCCTCTATCGTCTGTTGTTGTCGTTATCATCCAATATTCTATTGGCTGACCTGTTGCTGCTGAGGTCAGCTCACCATCATCATTATCTGCAACAGGCAATTTTTCTATTTTCCATCCAAACAAACCATTATAGAATTTCTTTGCCCTTTCAACATCATCTACAGGTATTTCAAAATGAACTATTGTTGGCATACTATATACAGTATGAAGCTCAGTACTTTAAAAAACTCTAATGTAACATTTAGTCTACATGAGCGTCAATTACTCGTGTGTGTTTTACATTAAATTTAATTGTATGAAGCTTGAATTGATAATATTTGTTATCTATAGAGGTTCACATCGGGAATTGTATTTTCTAACTTATAAGCTACAAGCTTGTTATCCTGCATAAGAGGTATAACAATTATACTTTGAGCTGAAATAAACCCAAAGTCAGCAGTTCCTTGTCTTTGTAAATCTATCAAAGTTCCATAGCCTGTTCCATCAGCATTAACAGAGTATACTTTTCCTGCAGCGTTGTCAGTAACATAGTAATGCGTGTCGCTAGCATCAGAATCTATGCCATCAAGAACTCCAAGAGGAGTAGTGGTTCCTTCCTTTCCCAAACTGCTTATTGTCTTGTTTTCTAAATCAATAGCCTTCATACCGGCTCCACGTTTATTGGGATCTGATCCAATAGAAACAACAATAAGTTTATTTTTATTATTGTCGACGTGCAAACCATTAGGACCGTTCAATTCTGCGCTTTGTAACCAGACTTGTAAAGATGCTTTATCCTTAAGTTTTGTGTCCAGCTTGTAGATAGCATTGGTACCTGTATCAGACACATAGATATTTCCCTGCTTATCCAATGCAACGTCATTAAGAAATGCACTTCCTGGTGCGTTAAAGCGCTTGATTATTTTTCCATGAGCAATATCTATCTCAACAAGATCTGTGATATCTGAAACATATAATTTACTATTATTAAAAATAATCATGCCCTTTGGTGCATTTAGTCCTGTTATCCAATTCAACACAGTTATGCTTCCATTAGAAGGTGAAACCTTTGAAATGAATCCTTTCTGATCTTTTCCGTCCGGTTTTCCATCAATATTAGAAACGAATAAGATATCTTGTTTAGGTGCGTAAAGTACTGATTCTGGGGTTTTCAAGTTGTCTGGTGATTCCCATAATTTCTCAATCTTTATCGGCTCTTGCTGCTGCGCTTGTACTTGGTTATTGTGAGATAAATCGCTAATTCCATTAGATGCTGCCAATCCTAATGCTGCTACCATAAGTAAAAAAGCTAGGACTAATGATATCGGTGAAAGCCTTATGCTACCTGCATTCAACATCGAAAGATTACTAAACGTAATTAATTAACCTATCTCAAGTATAGATGGTGCTTTTCAGCAATACAGATCATCAATCAGATATACTTCGAACTAAGGTTTAAGTGTTCAACTTACAGTTTGTGTATGCGATACTAATTCATTAATTCTATTTTCGACCTGCAGTTAGCACCTTGCTCGGTTCGCTAAATCTAGGTTTTAGACGTATACAGTCATATGCCATTAGTCATTGTAGCTATATGCAGTCTTATAATCTTGATAAAGTGTCTGTTTAATATTCTCTGTCAAATTACGTATTTCAGTTTTGTCATTTAGCACCTTTTTTTTCTTTGTAGTGGAAATGCCTAATGACTCTAATTCATTTAGCCACCAGTTATACCTTTCAGGACACTCATCGTTACTAGTCATGCAAGGAGTTATGCAAAATGTAATATAACAAGTGACTATAAAAATACTATAATCGATATTCATTAACAATGGTAAGGTATAGAATGCTGAGGCCAGAATTCGGTTAATACTGAATCAAATTAGGTAAACATAGATAAAAAAAGGTGAATTGCTATAGACTGCCAAAATACTATTTATATTCATTTTATTAAGCTAAAATGTTTCTTAAACCTTCTATCCTAATTAGGAGATTGAAGAGTTAGAGTATACACATGTAATTCTTCCTAGCAGAGTCGGTTTAGATTATCTTGATCGAGATTACAGCTTAGTAGATATATTACGGTTTAATTTTTATCAGGCTCGTTCTATGAGTACCTTGCTAACATTTTTGATTTTATCAATTATGGAATTATCATGATAAGATACAATGCGTCCTACTACATTGACTGGAGAATAAGGCATTATTTTACCATCTTTGCTAATGGGAGTTGGACCGTAAAACAAACACAATGCCTTACCTTCAGGCCAAAATGCAACATCTAACATACTTACTTCTGTCTTCGCATTTTCTTTCTCAGCAGTTATCAGAGTTTTATCGGTATACAATTCTTCGCCCCATTTATTGATATTTACTTCAATAGGCAGATTATCTAATATCAACTTGGCTGTAACTGGAGATTGCGAATCATCTAATTCAATAAACGCTTGTTCGCTAAATTCAAGAAATGTTATTTTTATCAGAGTTTTCATAACCTTTCAGTATTTTAATTAATGGAATATTATTAATGTTTAAAAAATGGAAACTCTAATTTAATTTTTACGTAACCGTCTTTATTATCACACATTTTCGACCTCCGACTAATCGATCTCACTATCCCTTAAAGCAAGTTATGTTTTAAACTAGGAGAGACACAGTAGTAAAGCCTTTCACTAAATACTACTTTTAATTACTTTGATTGAGTTGCAGTAGTCTTTAATTTATATGTATATTAAGTGTGATGATCATGTAATCTAGAACATCTCAGGGTCAGTTTCAGGCAATAACGGACACAGAAATCATCCAAATAACTTTTCGATATCCCCATACCATAAGAAATTGTAGTTAATATCCTTTAATCCTTCTATCATCTCTGTCTGATCTGCTAGTGCTTGGGACGGGTCCTTTGGATGAATTGCGATCCTTACCAATTGGGTATTTCCCATTATTTTTTTCTTATAAAGAGCTTTATTTATTCTAAGAAAAATTCTGTCTACTTCTTTAGAACCCTGATCCCAATTTAATAGATTTGAATGCAGCCTTATGTTTTTAGTCATTACGAGTATTTCTTCTTCGGTCTCGATGATGTTTAAATTACATTCTTTTAAGGCGTCCATTGTATACTTGTTGATAGACCAAGTGGGAGGGACAAATGTATCCACATTTTTTATTCCACACTCAGATAACATTTCCAAACCCCTTTTGAATTCCTTTTTTGAGTCATCATAGCTAAGATTATTAAAATGTTCTATTTTACCATCAAGTTCATGGTATAGTCCATGTAATGCTATTGGTTGATTATATTTCAAAATCTCTTTTACAAATTCGGTAGTTCTTCTAATATCATATTCTTGTCGTTGATTGTACCAAGGTACGAGTGCAAGGTTGTATTTTACATTTAATTTGTCCATTTCTCCGGCCAACTGAAGTACTCTAGCACTATATCTTGAGCTCACATCATGTATAGTAATAATAGCAAATTTACTTTTTAAAATATGCTTTTCTGCCTCTTTTTTTGCCATATCTCCTAATTCTATAGTAGCCATCTTGTAATCAAACCAATAAGATGTTACAACATCTTTCATTACAAAAAAAGCAAACCCCATTGTATTTATTAATTATAATTAAAAATAATCTACAAATAAACAGTAAGCAAAACAATAGTGTATGGGAATAATTTGTAGCTATATAAACAGAAAAATAGAATTTTACTTAAGCTTTAAGAATTTTACTTAAGCTTAGTTTAGCTAAGGAATGGCGGCTCAACTTTATACTGCATCCGATGAAACACAAAAGGCAATTGTGGAAAGATTTCGCAAACTTTGTGATGAATATCAAACTAAGGGAAAAGCAGATTGGAATATGGCTCAAATAACGCAGCAGAGGGCGGCAGAATTGGCATGCAAGTTTCTACCTGAAGACATAACAAAATATTTCAGGCCAATTTTCAATTTGCATATAATATCAAAAGATTAAGTAACATGACACGAGCAAACACAAACTAAATTGTGGCTGGTTTTGAGAAGTATGTTAACTCATGTTGATTGCTTCCAAAAGGACAAGAACAAGTATATCCCGCTGTAAGAGTGCCGTTGATGTTATAACAACAATTGATGAGATAACTAATAAAGATAATAGGCTCGCCCTTGTCTGGTTTAATACTGCTGTATTAATCATTGATTTCAAGTGTTTGTGCCTCTTTTTATTTATAGTATGCTATACGATATAGCTAGACTAAATTGAATTTGGTACATTATAATCTATACATTATGTCAAAAATTAGTAGAGCACTTTACGGATCATCAAAAATTAGCAATTTGTAATTTATTCAAGGATGTAACAATTGATAAGCTATATAGGCAAATTATTATTGTCAATACCTTACTATCGATAAAAATGTTAGTCGCAGAAGAGGTTAAGGGAATATTGTATTCAATCATAAAAGAGATAGGAAAAGAGAAAATCCAAGCGGAGGTTATCTCAAGTATTGAATCATCGCAAAAATATATTGATATCATAACGAGAAAATTTACTAGCTATATAGGTAGAGAACCAAACCAATATGATGATGTAATAATTTTAACATTCTGCGAGGCCCTTCTTCATTTCATGCTAACAATTTGTACCTTACCCTCAGAAAGAAAAATTTGGGTTAGCGATGAGTTGGTTGTTGATATAGTTATACCAAACTTTCAAACACTAAAGACAAGACCTGATAAATCTATCATTGTTCAAATTATAAAGGAAAATGTAGATTTAAAGAAAATATCGCAATTGGAACGCTTGCAACCAAACCGCGGAAATATATGGCTGATATCTGCCAAATCAATGAGGAATGCAAATTATAGAACATATAGTGCAGTTCCTCACCATCAGATGCGGAAATATTCAAATGTTATAATAGATGTCAATAACTTCCTAAAAGAAATAGGCGATAAAAGTTTTAGGATCGTTCACTAAAACAAATCAGAGGATGAGTTAACTAGCCAGGCTCAAGGTATCACCTAATAATGGTAACACACGATATAGTTTTGTTGGCTATGACTGACTGTATCAATAACTCCTTCTCCTAGATCAAGAATAAATAAATTGTTAAACCATTAATAATTAACAATATACAGTATGCCAGCATATTTTTTATCTGCATGATGTTATATCTTCAAGTTGTATCTTATAAAAGATATATTTTGATGTCCGGAAAGCTGGTGTTTCATAAAACCCTAGTACAACCTTCGATCATGTCCTCACATAATAACGATGATTTGTTGCGATGCCTAAGTTTATCATTATTAGTATCATTATTAGTATTTCGGCTAGTTATCAATAACTACTTTTGACTTTATATGTTGAAATACCAATTGAGGGTAAAATAAACAAAAGACTGAAGACACCCCCAACCAACCATGCAACAGCATAACCTAAATGCTGAACAACGAATGAAAATAGAATAGGTATCCAAAATGCCCCAAATAAAGATAAGCCATTAACCCAACCTACAGCCAGGGTATCATAGGAGTTTTTTGATATCGTTGATTGTATGTGATCTTTATTTTTCTTTTCTGAATTTGATTTTCTGTATACTTCTCTAGCTGAAGTATATGCTATAGTAAAAACTCCGGCTGAAAACACTCCAACCAACGCATTTGAGATTCCAGCTATGTATAGTACTGATGTTGATGGTGTTATAGTTGTAATGGAAAACCCTGCTACACCAGCTGACATTGCCAGGCCACACACAAACAGGAGCCTGCTTTTATTTTTTGTTTTATCGTATATCTTTCCAAAGACAGGTGCTGATACAACACCAGATATTAAACCCAAACCTGCAATAAAACCAGCAGTTGACGAATTTACTTTCAAATAGTCTTCTAGATAAAATACTATGAACGTCAGAGGTAAACCCCATGCTATTTGTGCCCCAAGCAATACTAATCCAAAGGCAAATAGAGACTTGTCAAATAACACTTTGCGAATGTCCGATATCGTGATTTGAAAATGTTTTCCTTTTGGTTGTTGGTCCGATTGTTGTTGCTGGTGTTTCCCTTCTCCTCCTTCTCCTCCTATTTCTTCTTTCTCCAACTGTTTGCTTGGTAAGAAGACAATTAAGAATATACTACTAATCAATCCAAAGCCTCCACTTAACAACAGGCTTTGTCTCCATCCTACTACTCCTGCAAGAATTACCCAACCAAATATACCTATAATTCCTCCTATTGAATGAGCTGAATTTAGTAGCGCTACTGCAAATCCTGCCGACCCTCTTCCTAAATACCTCGTAATCAAAGTAACGCTCGAACCAAAGTATAATGCCATGCCAATACCGACTACAAACCGTAATGCTTCGATTTGTTGTAATTGCGAAGATAAACCGCAAAGGAACGCTGCTGACGAAGTTATCGTTATTCCATATATTGCAGTTTTCCTAGAACCCTGTATTGCGGCAAGAATTCCGCCGGGTACTTGAAATAAACCTACACCAATTAAGAAGCTTGTGCTAAGCAATCCTAGTAAAGAGATATCTTGTTTGAAGTCTGAAGCTATATGAGAAAATATAGAGGCAATATTAAACCAATTTATTGCGTATATTATCCTAGCAAATAGTAAACTCAAAACTGCCGAACGGTTGGTTTTATTCAATTTTTTTCAGTCTTAATATAGCCGATATAGATATACATATCACAGATATATTGAAGTTAAGAATTCAACTGCTGGCTAACTAATACTTCATTTGGTTTATCACGGGATTGGAGCTGTGGTGCACGATTATAGAATTGAGAAACAAAAAAAAACATAATATTATAGTCACCTTGATGTTTTACGATCTTGAAAAACTCGTGCCTTTCTTTGATGCTGATTTTAACTCGAACCTATCTTTCCACATATTTAAGATGGTTTTGATTGTTATAGATTTTCTCTATAGGATGCAAAAGATAACCAGAAAGTAGCAGCCAAGGCCAAGCTTGCAATACCAGTACTTGTCCTAGCTGGTGAATTACCTATTCGAAGAATGTATCACCATCGAAAAATGAACTATGATGCTTTGAATGTGTGCCATTAGGAGTATGATTGCGATGTCGACTGTTATCGTGGCTATCTGCTCCATCGGGTTCATGCTGTTTTGAATGATTTTTTGTATTAGAGTCATCAGAATGTTTTTTTGTGTTTTTGTTGCTGTCTTGATTGTGATTTTTGTTTTTGTGAATTTCCTCAACACCATTGTTGTCAGAAGGTTTACCGTCTTCTTTTACTACAGGATTATCGCTCAGGTTTGTGGTTGTAGGAACAGTTGAGATGCTAGTAGAAACGGCTCGTCTAGGTATAATTGTAGTATTCGCTTTGCCAGCATCCATTATATGGGTAGACAGAGTAAAAGGC
>JBKPEX010000060.1:0-15899 GCA_046728625.1 Thermoproteota archaeon | reverse complement strand
TCTCTGTAGGTCGAGTCCGGCAGAACATATAGCACTTCCAGAACTGTCTATACACGCTACAATTTTAGGATTTATACCATATATTGTATACAAGTCAAAACTGCGAGACAAAAGTAGCTTAGCAAAGCTCTGCCCTACCACACAAAAACCAATTACTATAATTCTCAATCCAGTTCAAATGATTATGGGGGATTAATATATTAAGAGGGGTCTTGCTTCAATTATCACTCCAGGCAACCGTTTTTGACGGAGCTTCGTACTAGGAGGCTTCTCGTTTATTCGTAAAAAAAATAACATGACATTATTACCTATCCTTTAAATCATACAGCCGTCGTTCTACTGCAGTTATGCATCCTGACGATTTGAATGTTATTTGGATATGTCATGAGTGTAAGTCAAAGTTTGTTTTTAATTCTGACGTAGAACAGCATAGAGCTCGGAGTGCTCATCTTCTGATACAAAAATATGATTTATTTTCTGGCAGGTTAATTGATGGAATCGACGTTACGAATTAGAGCAAATAGTATCTAAATTCTCCAATAAATTAATAAACAAACCATCGGACAACATGTTTACTCTTGTGGATAGATGCAGCTCGAATTTGATGCTTTTCTACCTGGCTGTATTTGTCGTGTATCTTGAGTGAAGAGTTTGCTCTTTCAGGGGATGATATCAGTCCAGTCTTGTAAACCTACTAAGGATTTTAT
Organism: Thermoproteota archaeon; assembly: GCA_046728625.1. GTDB lineage: Archaea > Thermoproteota > Nitrososphaeria > Nitrososphaerales > Nitrososphaeraceae > DASQQB01. The sequence continues at coordinate 15,192 of JBKPEX010000060.1, read as the reverse complement.
CGGGGCCCACCATAAAACTGATCTGTGCTATGTTTGAGATGATTTTAATCTTGTTAGGTATAGGTTTGGTTGCGGGCAGCCTAGGTTCTGTCTTTGGTTTGGGAGGGGGGATTCTTATCACTCCGTCTTTGGCCATTTTAGGATTTGGTCCTTCTCAGATTGCGAGTACTAGCCTTATGGCAGTGAACTTTACGAGCGCATCATCCACCATCGCTTATTCCAGAAGAAATCAAATCGATTATAAAACTGCTATCTATATGGCTATTTTCTCCATTCCCGGCGCATTAATGGGAGCGCTTATATCTGATATTTTAAGTTTGGATTACTTTAGAGTATTATTTGCTATAGTTTTAGGAGCTTCGGCAATGTATATAGCATTTAGAAGTTATTTCTTGAATCCAAATCTGGCACACAAGGAGAAATGGTCCAGAAGGGATGCCAGCTTATTTTATGCAGGTAGTCTTGGTGCGGGAACGGTATCTAGCATATTTGGGATCGGCGGTGGAATAATTTTTGTTCCACTAATGGTCATTATCCTCCGGATGCCTTTATCAACCGCAGCGCCAACCTCGCAACTGACTTTATTAATAAGTTCACTCACGGGAACAGCAGGACACATAATTCTAGGACATCATGAATACCTCTACGCCCTAATATTGGGCACTGGATCATTCGTCGGGGCCCAGCTAGGAGCAATTCTATTTCAATTCGCTCGAGAAGATGTACTAAGAAAACTTTATGCGTTATTGTTGTTGGCTATTGCTGCCAAATTAGTTATAGACTATTTGTACTCTCAGCTAATGTAGGCGAACTGGGTTAGTTAGTTCTCACAAATAATTTGCAGGCCAAGTAGTGATACAACAAAACTTGAGGACGGCTACCAAATGTGAGGCTTAGAATAAGTGTAAGTATTGCTATCCTTGGAATATTAGCATTTGCCGTATGTATCCTTTGCTGCCCAATTAAATGATTAAATTGTTAATTTTTGTTTCTGATCTTTGTTAAATGGAAGAGAATTTCGTTCAGGAATGGCTGTTAACGTTAATGTAAAATGTGTGTTAAATAGAATGGGAACGTATTGTTAGATGACATATATTATAGTTCTAACGTTGGAATTCGGTTAGAAAGAATATGTCTAGTTGCAAAAAACCGACTTCAGATTGTTGTAGAGACGTGGCGATTGTTATTTGCAGGAATTAATGTTACAGCATAGATGGCGAATTAATGACCAAAAGCTATTCTGAATCAGTCAAATGAAATACTGAAAATGCTCATAACGCCATGTTCCTATTGATAATAAAGTCGGAAATCCTTGCATCAACCCATATAACGAGATATGTGTCTTTAACTGGAAAATGATATAAATTTATGCTATAAAAACATTCAAAAGCTACTAATAATAAGACAGATTCCGAAGTAGGTGTGGGTGAAATGCATTCAACTAAAAAAGCATCAAAAAACAGAGAAAACCAGGAACGTTTGGCTAGTGCCATTCTAACACTAGATAATATCGCGAAGAGCAATAACATTCAGAGAAATATACGGAATATGGTTAAAGAGATCCAAGTTTCTCTACGAGACGAAAAAGCGGGGAGTATTTCTGTAAGGGCAGCAAATGCCATTAGTATGCTGGATTCGGTAACACAGAATCCTCAGTTGCAGTCACACATCAGGACCACATTGTGGCAGGTAGTATCTAGTCTTGAAAGCATAAGAGAGTAGAATTATGTTCCGGGTCATTGTGGTGAACAAGTGTCCTGATGATCATCTAAGTCCCGTATTTTTAACAGCTTTCAATGGAGGAGGAAGCTTCTCGAGCTTATGAGATGGATTAGCAAGATAATGTCTGGATGCACCTTCTCCGCTTAAAACTACGTTACAATTAACACACCTATACCTTATTGCCAATATTATGTCGTACATTATTACGTACACCAGGCTAAAAAGGATATGGAAATATAAAGATAATTATCTTAATCTGACAGTTTCTTTATTATCTGGGACGCTGGATCTTATCCTGAATCTGGAATAAATTGCACTCGCAACATTCTCCGATTTAGTTTTCTCGCCATGGTTTACCATTACCCGCTTTGGCCTAATCCTCGAAACAAAGTTCATTATCTGGTTGAAGTCACTGTGTCCACTAAATCCATCGACTTTGTTTGTCTCGCAAAGGAGTTGAACAACCTTTAGTTTGCCTGTTTTATCCAACATACTAACTTCATTTATCGAGCCATCCAGTACTCGCCTACCCAACGTTCCGTTTATCTGATAAGAAACGAACATGATTCTATTTTTTTTATCAGGTGCTATATTCTTGAAATACTCAATAGACGGTCCGCCTTCTAGCATACCAGACGTCGCCATAATGATAGACGGATTCTCGTCATTTAAGACGTCATCCCTTTTACCAACTCCATTAACTGAAGTAAAATATTCCGATTGAAACGGATTGATGCCTTGCGATACTGATTTCCGCACATCGTAGCCGAGATAATGAGCGTAGGACATATGTATAGCACTAGCTTCGCTTATCATTCCCTCGATATAGATAGGCGATTCAATCAGTCTACCCTCCTTCATTTCCTTGTCTAAAACAAGCATGATCTCTTGAGCTCTGCCTACAGCAGGTACTGGTATGAGAACCTTACCCCCGCTGGCAAGTGTTTTGTTTATATCGCTTGTAAATCTATCGTAAACTATGGATTGTTCTGGCATAATATCATTATTGTTGCCGTATGTGCTCTCGGTTATCAAACTTTCAACTCTGGGATAAACAGATAGCGCAGAATCCAGAAGTTGGGTTCGCGCGTATTTATAATCGCCAGAATAAAGCAGATTGTGTACCCCAGAGATGTTAAGGTGTACCGTGGCGCTTCCCAAAATATGACCTGCATTGTTTAAAGTAATTGTAATGTCGGGCGAAATGTCCGTTGGTTTTCCATACGGAATAGTTATACAATGTTTGACTACCTCGTGAATGTCCCTCATTTCATACGGCAAATAAGTGCCATTGCTTTTGGCGATCTTCACGGAATCGGTCTGAAGCAACGACATTAACGGCAGGGTCGGCTCAGTACAATATACCGGTCCGTTATAGCCATATTTGAATAAAACTGGGAGAAAACCTTGATGATCGATATGCGCATGACTTATTATTACAGCATCAATGTCGTAGATATTAAAATCATACCAATCAAGCCTTGGAAAGGCGTCCAGAGTCGAAACATCGCCGGGATTGATACCGCAATCCAGAATGACTTTGCTTTCTGGAGTTACAACCAAAAAACAGGATCTTCCAACCTGTCTGACACCCCCTAAACACAGTAACCGAACTTCTTCTCTGTTTTTCCGCGACAAAGAACTATTCGGAATGGAATCGCTAGAAGGGGTTTCTGTAACATTTCTGTCCTTTTCCATGCCAGAGTATCCGTTGCCACTATTACCAGGGATAATAAGCGGAGATCTGAAAATCCTTTTTCCCACCTCTTGATAGAAGGCTATTCTTTCCTTTGCAGAGCTCTTCAACGTAGAATGGATCATGTTAATACTACTAGACGGAATGTGAGGAGAAAGCCTTGTATGAGCAATCCAACCAGTAGACTGTGCCAATTCGACAATCAAGTTTGGCGTAATGGTTTCTGGTTTGCTGACTTCAACGATTACTTCTCCCGTCGCATCGTCACAGAATACAGCTGAAACAGAAACGTCGCTTGGGAGTAATTTAACAACATACTCTCTAGTTTTATCTTCAGATTTTCTGATCGATACGTCGGTCCTAATAACGAATCTTTTCTTAAGTGTTTTTGATAACGAGGACAGATAATAAGTTAGTTCGGTAAGTGAAAATCGAGGATTTTTTGTATAGAGTGCAATATAAGGACCCTCAAATTTGGCAGAGGTTATTTGCGACTCGTTTGGAATTGACTCCAGAATTGTTTTAACCACTTGTACCTCTCCCTCTATGCTTCTTTTTTGTTGTTGATAGATTTCTTTTCCTCTAGTATGTAAAGAAGATCCAGATTGTTCTTTCCCTCTAGCAATAGTATGTTCTGAAGGCTTCTTATTATTGGACCCCAGAAAATTGTCGCTCGTGTTTTGTGTTTCTTCCACTTCGTCTCTTTTCCAGCCTAAACCGATAATCATTAGAACATTGAATCTCACGCAATAATGTTACGATCTATGCTTTTGTACGACTACGGCTATAAGCTGCTTATTGTAAGTAGAGATATTAATATATTCTTATCTAAATGATACATTTGGGAGTAAACTCGCCAACATTAGGTGGAGTATGCTGTTTCTTCAGAGTATCAAGAAGGGCTCTAACGAAAGACCCAAGGCAGAAAAAGAGAAATTATTACAATAGTTGTCATAACAACAGTCAGCAACAGCGGTGCATTTTTTATCCTGCCCGTTCGTGAGCTTGTTTTATTTTCGATTAGAGAATTATATAGCTGCCCTCCATCTAGCGGTCCTATAGGAAGAGCATTAAATATACCTACATTGAAGTTAATAAACCAAAGCCAAAACAAAATATTTGCGAATATGGGGAAAGCCGATCCTAATAATTTTGATTCATACTTGGGAGCCATTAAATCCGAAAATGGCACGTTCCCTTGAGCCATTGTGGGAGGAAGAAGCAGAGATATAGGACTTTTATTAAACGCATTTTTGTATTTCTGCAGTACTGACGCTGGATCAGGAGCAACGTTTGTAATAGTGACCCCTAAGATAGCTTTGTTTCCCTGTATAATTTCCGGAAGCATTGCTTGTCGAACGATTTCTTTTCCGTTTTTATCTTCCCAGGATAGGTTCACTTTGTTACCTAAGTTGGACCTTAGTATCTGATTCAGGTCTTCAACACTATGCAGGGTCTTCCCTGCGATAGATTTTATTATGGAGCCCTGAGAAAGTCCTACTGATTTAGCCAGGGAGCCGTCGTTAACTCCCATTACTAGAACTCCGATATGTGTTTCACCTTTAGTAGGCAGAGGGTTGAGGGTAGATACAACGAAATAGAGTGCCAAAAGGCATATCGCAGCCAAAATCATATTATTCAACGGGCCGGCTGTTAAGATAGAACTTTTCTGTGTGAGGGTAGTCTTCATTAATTGTTCTCTTTCGATATTGACAAATGCGCCTATTGGAATCCCTAGGATTAGAACGATTCCGGTAGATTCGACAGGGATCCCGTGGACTCTTGCTACTATACCATGTCCAACCTCGTGGATGATAATAGTGATAACCAGCGCTAACCATCCGTATGTCCAAGGCAAATAAGGATTCAATCCTGGTATAAGCAAATTGGACTGAGGACCCACGCTTCGAACACCTTCTCTAGCTGCGGAGTTTGAAAACATCACCATTAATGAGCCTACTATAAGAAAGATTGCAAGAGCCGTTATGACAGGCATGATGAATACGTTAGCTTTGGCATATAGTTTAGCTAGTTTTGTACCCGCTACTTTATCGAAAAATTCTAAACCGAAAGGAGTATGAATTAATATGAGGGGAAACTTTATCTCGGCATGAATCTTCTTAGGTCGTTCCAAGTATACCTTCCTAAGCTTGATTCAATATTTAAATCGATCATTAATCGGTCCCTAAACATTCATTACAACGAGGACCTTATTCGTAATAATAATACCAGCTAGCAGGCTTCTACTTTTCCCTAAAAGCGTATTCTCTACACAATCATTTGTGTTCCCAATCATAGAAGGCCCCCCACTTGGCCGAATTGTTTTATAGTACAGCTGCAATAGTCAGCTGAGATTCATATACTCATTTAATGTCACCTTGTCTTTCATCTTAAAGGTTCTATTGTATCTTTTAAAGTATGCTTCTTTTTCGCTTTGTGGCAGCGATCAAGTGTCCTGTCAACTAAAAATAATATTTTATATACAATCCTGTATAAGACAACGATGGGGATGAGCGAGCATAGTTCTGAGGATTCACCAAGAAAGTTAATATCCCAAGCGCCCCTTAACTTGCTGTTTAATCCTTCAGTGTTAAACAAGAAGGATGTATGGGATGTTGATATAAGTATTCTACTTGAACTACTTCTAAGATTGATAAGTAAGTCTGAAAAGAAAGATCTGAGATTGTGCGGTCTGGCACTGTTGACTTCCTCTATCATACATCGTATGAAGGTGGAAAGCATTTTCAATCTAGAGAAAATAGCAATGCAGAAGAAAGCTGTACTACAGAGTTCTGAATCTCAAATTCCGATCCCAGAACTTGACGCCGTGCAAATACCATATAGACATGAATCAATGTATCCTGTTTCCGTTGACGATCTCCTAAGGGTTCTGGAAAATCTGCTTAACGATATTGATAACTCAAGGCTAAAAAATAAAGATATGCGATTAGAACCGCTTGAATCCTTTGGCAGTTTTGACGATTATCTTTTAAAATTCGAAGAACAATTAGCGATATACGAGAACTCGATTAGGAATTTGTTAAGTGCCAGTGGAAAAAGTATTAGCTTTTATGAAATAATATCTAGAATGGAAAGTATCGAAGCAATTAGATATTTCATCGCCCTTTTATATCTCGCAATGAAAGGAAAGGTTCTACTGGAGCAGTACGACGGATCTATTCCCGACGGTGACATCAAGATATCTGCAATAATATGATAAATAAAAAGGATTCAAGAGATTTATTTATTATCAGGGAAAATGAGCCGCTCGCTTCCTGAAGATGAACTTACGGCTCGGATAGAGGCAGCCTTATACTCTGCTGGCCGACCCTTGGCATTATCCGAGCTTATCATTGCATCCGGAAGCAATTCAAAGAAAAAAACTATTCGAGTTATAAACGAACTTATGATAAAGACCAAAACAACGTTTAGAGCCCTTGAAATCAGCCAGCTCGATGACCATAGATATGTGTTCCAATTGAAAAGGGAGTATACTCCTCTCGTAAGAAGATTTGCTCAACGTCCGATTATAGGTAGCGCTGCCCTGAAAACATTATCGTATGTTGCGTACGAGCAGCCGGTAAGTTCAAAACGTCTATGTCAGATCAGGGGTAGCCAAGTCTATAATCACTTAAGGGAGCTGGAAAATTCATCCTTTATAAGTCACGAAAGAATCGGCAGATCAAATGTGTACAAGACAACAACAAAGTTTCAGGATTATTTTGGCATAGAAGATCTGGGTGAGTTAAAGAACAAACTTATAAAGCCCAAGTAACGGTCAACAGGCTAACAATGACGCGGATTGAGAGAATTGATACTATATGAGAACAATGTTAATATGATCTCTCTGCCAAGCTAGATTGTATGCGAAAGTCGACTGAGAATCTCGAAGGAAGAAAATTGACTGGCGGTCGGAAAGTTGCCATGCGTGGGAGAAGGAAGTATGAGATAGATAGATATCCTAACGAAGCAACGTCTGGGCCTCAGATTCTTGTCAACAGACGTGCTAGGGGCAACAACTTCAAACCTGCCATAAAGACAGCAGAATTTGTGAATGTTGCCGATAGGGATGCTGGAACGGTCATAAAGACGAAGATAAACAATGTTACCAAAAATCCTGCGAATAAAGATTATGAAAGAAGAGGTGTAATAAGCAAAGGTGCACTCTTAGAGACAGACGTTGGAATCGCCAAGGTTGTTTCACGACCTGGCCAACATGGAAATGTTAACGCTGTTCTTCTAAAATGAGCTACTTAGAGCTTCATATTTTTTAATCTCTCTAATTATATTTTGACGAGACATGTACAGCTAAACTGATATCAAGAGACTCTTATCCAAGATGTCGCAAATTGCACCGCTGTATCCTCATCCGGCCTTGTCTGTAGTGAGTGACAACAGAAAATACATCGTGATATCAGACTTACATATCGGCTTTGATTATGCGTTTCATGCAAAGGGAATACAAATAGATTCAACTTATGGTTACAAACAGATGATTGAAGAAGTATCTAGCCTTGTCTCTAAACATCAGGCTCAAGCTATAGTGTTGCTGGGTGACACTAAACATACCGTAGGCTTTATCAACAGGTATGAGTGGAACGCGATACCTGAATTCCTGAGGACCATATCAAAAAATACAGAAGTCTATTTGGTACCCGGCAATCACGATGGTAACTTGGGCCAAGTTATCCCAGACAACATTAATTTAATTAGCACCAATGGAATGGTCTTGGGGGACACTTTGTTAATACATGGCCACACGATGCCGTCCCCTCGCAAATCGTTTGTTAAAAGAATAATCATGGGTCATCTTCATCCAACGTTTTGCAAAAAAAATAGTATAGTAAACGGCCAAAGAGTTTGGCTCTACTTTAAAGTAGATAAAAAATCGATTTTTCCAAACGAAGATGGAATAATCGAGATTGTAGTAGTTCCATCATTCAGCAGTCATTTTGATACAAGCGAAAATGCTGTCGGAGAGGGAAGACAATTAATTTCACCTATATCCAAAAGGATTCTAAATAATAACTCTGTGATTGGTTCGATTGTTGTAACACTCGATGGATACGTACTAGATTATATTGGATGATGCTCTATTTTTCCAAGAATCAATTTGATACTGACCTTCAACATTGAGAGGACTAGCAAAAACCTCAGATCCTAGTATAGGACTTTAAAGAGGCTACGGTAGGAGTATTTCTCTTAAGCCATTCCAAAGTTCTTACAAAAGAATAGGCAGATTCTACAGTAGTTAATACGGGCACGCCCATCTCTACTGCCTTTCTTCTAATTTGGTATTCATCGTAAAGCATGCCAACATATCTCTCAAGAGTGGATGTCGAAGGGATATTGACAATAAATTTGATCTTACCATCGAAAAGCAAGTCCAAAATGTTGGGCTTTCGGTCTGGCTCGCTTACTTTGTGAACCATCTCTACGTTCTTAAATTTATTATTGACTATAAATTCTGCAGTATGCTCTGTTGCTAAGATATTGTATCCCATATCAACCAGTGAGGTTATCAAAGGCAACAGCTTTTCCTTATTTTTTTGTCCTCCGACTGTTATCAGAGCCGAGCCTGAAGGTGGAAGGGAATAGCCTGCGGCTATATAGCCTTTTGAAAGTGCATCATAGAAGCTATTTCCGAAACAGGCTACCTCTCCTGTTGATTGCATTTCTACGCTAAGGACTATATCCGCACCTTCTAATTGCATGAAAGAAAATTGGGGCACTTTGATCCCAAATCCAGATGTCTTTAGCCATGCATCTTTTGCTACTGTTGGCAGAGAGCCTTCGCCTACCATAGCCCTAGCTGCTAGTTTAATTAAATTAATGCCTGTAAATTTGGAGACAAAGGGCATCGATCTAGAGGCCCTTACATTGGCCTCGATTACTGAAACTTCATTGTTTTTTACAAGGTATTGGATGTTAAATGGACCTTTTACCTTAAGAGCTTTCCCAATTCTGTTAGAATAGTCGACTATATTTTCAACTATTTCTCTGTTCAATCTCCATGGAGGAATGCACATCATTGCATCCCCGGAATGAATACCTGCATTATCTATGTGTTCTACTACTGATCCTATGATGACCTCATTAAATCCTGCTACCGCATCCACCTCAACTTCAGAGGCATCCTGCAAAAATTTGCTAATGACAACTGGATGGTCTGGACTAATATTCGTTGCATCAGTCAAGAATTGTTCTAGTTGTTTTTCTTCCCAAACGACCTTCATCGCGGCGCCGCTTAGAACATACGAGGGTCTTACGAGAACAGGATAGCCTACACTGTCAGCAAATTCTCTTGCTTCTGAGAGTTTTGTAAAATTTTTCCATGCAGGTTGTTTTATTCCTAATGAGTCGAGCAGTTGACTGAATTTCATCCTGTCTTCAGCTCTATCTACATCTTCACTCCGAGTTCCTATAATACTAGCACCATGTTCAGCAAGGCTTGGAGTAAGATTGTTCGCAGTCTGTCCTCCTACACATGTCACGACGCCTGTTGGATTTTCTTTTTCATAAATATCCATGACTCTTTCGAAGGTAAGCTCCTCAAAGTAAAGTCTGTCAGAAATATCATAATCGGTTGATACTGTCTCAGGATTACAATTGATTACGGATACATTGCTTATTCCATTCTCTTTTAATCCCCATACCATATTGACAGTACCCCAGTCAAACTCTACGCTACTCCCTATCCTATATGGACCGGCTCCTAGCACTATCACACCTTTATCGCTAGATCCAATTTTTATATCATCAGTGATTCCACCATACGTCATATACAAATAGTTTGTTCTCGCCGGCCATTCAGCAGACAAACTATCAATTTGCTTGATAACCGGTTTAATGCCAAATTTCTTTCTAAATCCTCTTATTTTCAGGTCATCCGTCCCAAGGCATCTACCTATTTGCTTGTCAGAAAATCCTATAGTCTTGGCTTTTCTAATTATATCTTTGTCAAAGCCGGCTTTTTTCAATTCAGCCTCCATATCCAAAATCCTTTTGATTCGGAATAGGAACCAAGGGTCTATCGATGACAGCGCGTTTATTCTATCAATATCCATTCCCATTTGTAACGCCTTTACTACTGTGAAAAGTATTTCATCGGTAGGATGAAGCAACGCTTGTTCTATGGATTCTATGTCCTCTTTTCTTTCAGGATATATTGGGCTGTTAGAAACCAAGCCGTCTTTGCCAATCTCAAGCATTCTGATGGCCTTCTGTATCGATTCCTCAAAGTTTCTTCCAATAGCCATTACTTCACCTACCGATTTCATTGCAGCGCCTAATTTACGCTTGACTAACTCAAATTTTCTGAAGTCCCATCTGGGTATTTTTAGAACAACGTAATCCAAGGAGGGCTCGAAGCAGGCACTAGTCACTTTGGTTATGTTGTTAATCAGTTCAGGAAGAGAATAACCCAGTCCAATTTTAGCAGCCATATAAGCAAGTGGATATCCCGTAGCTTTGCTTGCCAGTGCAGATGATCTGGAAAGCCTTGCATTAATTTCTATGGCACAATACTCTTCAGAAGTGGGATTTAACCCGAACTGAATATTACACTCGCCAACTATTCTACAATATTTGGTTGCTCGTTGTGCAGCCGAACGCAAAGTATGATATTCATCATTGGTTAGGGTCTGAGAAGGAGCTACTACTATGTTATCTCCAGTATGCACACGCATGGCAAGAACGTTTTCCATATTGCATACGATAATGCTATTTCCTTTATCATCTCTCATTACCTCATATTCAATTTGTTTCCAATCTCCAATGTATCTCTCAATTAACACCTGCTTGACTAGACTCAGAGCTATTCCGCGATGCACAATCTCGTGTAATTCGATTTCATTATGGGCGACTCCTCCTCCTCTTCCTCCTAATGAAAACGCTACCCTTATAATGACAGGATAGCCAATTCTATTGGCAACTTGGGTGGCTTCTGCTATGGAATATGCTGGAGCACTATCCAACACAGGCAGATCACACCGCTTCATAGCTTCTTTGAATCTTTGTCTATCTTCAGTCATTTCAATTCCTTGTATTTGTGTACCGAGAATTTTTATTCCGTTTTTTTGCCAGACTTGTTTTTTATGTAGTTCCACGCCACAGTTCAAGGCGGTTTGTCCTCCAAATCCTAGCATAACCGAATCTGGCCTTTCTATATCGACAACCTTCTCTACATAGCTACTGTTTATTGGTAATAAGTAAACCTTGTCGGCAAACCTAGTGTCAGTTTGGATTGTTGCAATGTTTGGATTAATTAGAACGCTTTTGATTCCATCTTCCTTTAGGGCCTTTAAGCATTGTGAACCAGAGTAGTCAAATTAGCGGTCAATAAGATTGACGTTCGCCTGCTTCTCCGATTTTAATTGCTCCGCTTCCTAAAATAAGAATTTTCCTTATATTCTCACTTTTTGGCAAATTTCCTCCGCTGGGTTGTTATTTCATCTTGGCTATATATAGCACTGTTTGCACGTTGAACATTTGAATTGTCCAGACTATCGCTTCCTTTTGAGCTACTGTAGTGTCCGTCAATTATCTCAGCAAACCGATCAAAAATGAACATACAATCATATGGACCCGGAGAAGCCTCAGGATGGAATTGGACAGCTACTATGGGTTTAGTAGAGTGTACTATACCCTCAATTGTCTCGTCATCGGCGTTGGAAAACCATATTTTAAATTCCGTATTTTTCAATGAGTCTGGCTCTATTCCATATCCATGGTTCTGACTCGTAACATAAGCTCTGTTGTTTAATTTATCCATGCATGGTTTGTTTTGACCTCTATGACCGTATTTTAATTTGTATGTATCAGCACCTGCTGCCAAAGCAAGAATCTGGTTTCCTAGACAGATTCCCAAAGTAGGCATAGATTCCACTAAGAGGCTTGCGGCGGTTTTTATTGTAGTTTGGCACACTTTCGGATCTCCGGGTCCGTTGCTGATTACGACGCCCTTTGGGTTGTACGCTTTAATTTCCTCGAAAGACGTATCCCAAGGAACGACTACGGCACTATAGCCTGTCCTTAACACATTGCGGATAATACTGAATTTCGTACCGGTATCGATAACTACTATAGAACCCTTACTATTCTTTACAGGATATTCCTTAGCTCTGGGTATCGAAACTTCAGGCATAAAGTTCTGGACGTCATAAGATTGTTTCTTCATCAAGCCAAATAACGTGGATTCATTTATAGATCCTTTAGAAACTGATAATGCCCCATCCATGACTCCCTTGACCCTGATTTTTTTAGCGATTTCTCTAGTATCAACTTTGTATATCCCGGGAATATTTTCCTCGTATAGCCATTGATCTAATGTCTTAATACAACTCCAGTGGCTGGATATTTTAGATAATTCGTGAACGATCAATCCTCTTACCTGTATTTCTTTGGACTCAAAGTATTTTGGCAGCCCATAGTCGTCCAAGATCCCCATGCTAGAAACGCCGTAGTTTCCAATCAAAGGATATGTCATACACAAAATTTGGCCTCGATATGATGGGTCGGTAAGTGATTCAGTGTATCCGACCATGCCCGTATTAAAGACTACCTCTCCTACAATTTCTTTTGGATAACCGAAACCCTGACCTCTGAAAACGGATCCGTCTTCCAAAATAAGTTTGGCCTTATAATCGGTGTACGAACCCAGTAATGTAGGAATTTTTTACCCTTAGCATCTCTTTAAGAAAGATAATTTAAATTTTGCTATCTTCAGATCGGGCAAGCCCACGTTAGAATTGATTAATCATTATCTAAATATAGAGTATACCGAGTGAAGTCATCACATGACCAAGAAACAAAAACGCCAGCAAAATCCCAAGACCAGAGACAAAAGAATATCTAAATATACAGTAATTTTAATTGCGTCTTTAGGAGTAATCATATCTCTTATCGTATATTTTGGAATAATGTCCCTTGTACCCGTAAATGGCAAGTCCCCTGTATTTGCAGCCCCGACTAATACATTTGTCAAGGCTATTCATTCCCCCCAAGCCGGGTGGGTATTTACAAGTCAATCGACAAGCGGATCAAGGCTCAGTACAGGTGCAGGATATAATAGTCCGACCATCCTATTAAAGAAAGGAGAGCTAGAGTCGATCCATCTAATAAATGAAGATTCTGATACCCACTCAGTTCATAATTTAAATATAGACGCCTTCAATGTGCACACCAGGAACCTTGCATACTTCCAAAGTCAGACTGTTACATTCATTGCCAATAAAAACGGAACCTTTGATTATTATTGTACAGTACACCCAGAGATGAAAGGCAGGATTGAGGTTAGGTAGCCTCAAATAACAAGAGATAATCCAATATGCCTCTACGGTTATCGATACATAATTAGAAGTACAACTCTCTGATCCGGTATTTTTAGAGACGATTCAGGATGAAGTCATCGCCCACGATCAACTCTTATAACTAGATTAGAGTAGTAGCGGCTTCATTTGAGCCAATCTATAGGAATATCCTGGTATAAACCGTTGGGCAGAATCCGCCGAATTGATATTGGCAATGCCTTAAGACTCAGCTCTGTTGTCGCTAAAGAAATTGAGTCCCGAACATCTGCTGGAACTACAATCATAAAAGGTGCCCCCAAGGACAACTGCAAGGACCTCGCACCAATGATCCTAGCCCTTTCGAACCGAGTGAGGGCTCTAGGGCCTATCAGTACTTCGGTACCTTTTGAGATTATTTCCCTTAGATCAAACTCTAGTTCATTGTAAGAGACTATTTCATTTTCTGGCCGTCCTGAGATCGCGGCATCCTCTTCAACTGCATCCTTTGTCTGGACTGATTGTTTGACAGCACCATGTCCACTTTTCGTAATTTTTTTAGCTAACTTAGGGGATATATTTTTTTTAGCCTTTCCTTTTTGCTCTGCGCTTTCATTTGAAGTCTTTTTTTTAGAAATATTTTGCTTGCTAACGTGTTTTAATACCAAGAATACTCCAAAGATTAATATATATATACAATTAAATGTTACGAATTGATCCTCCCAACGCAAAGATTTGTATGATCTAGGTACGAATATACAGTATAGATGGAAAACATTAATTCTGTATCTAAGTGCTCTGTAGTCTTGCAAGTTGGAAACAGGGGGACCGTTTTATGTGAAATTTCGCGTCACTTATCTCCCATTACAGTGAGCTCAATGTTAAAACAGCTACCGATACAAAACATAGCCCATAAGATTGCAGACAATGCCGTCTACATCGGCACAGGACTCTTGCTTGGACCAGAAAAACAGCGGACGTTCTTTAGCCGAGGTGACATCGGATTTATGACATCCAACAGTTCCCTATCTTTTTTTGTAAAAGATTCCATTGGCATTGCAATGAATCCTATTGGGAAGGCAAAATCAGGACTGGAACTTTTGGAAACAATCAGACCTGGGGAAGTGATGACTTTAAAAAAACCAGAGCTCATCACTCAGGAGGAAAAATAGCTGACAACTTTGTATAAATTTTCGTATCACTACAACAGGCGTAATAACACTCGTTTAGACAGGATAGCTAGTACGACTAGACATTAAGTCTTTTGAATACCTCACGGTCGTTGTACCGATGAAGTATGCAACAAAACAAGTTCAGGAGGCATATTGAAATCTTGAGAAAAATGCTTCACGCAAGGTCTCACGATCACAATGATAACAAGTCTGATCTGGAATTATTGATCATTAAACCAGAACAGAGCCTATCTAAATCAAGGGCGGCTGTAATAACAGGTCAAGGTTACAAATTTTGTCATTGTTACTATGAAAC
>JBKPEX010000168.1:0-2241 GCA_046728625.1 Thermoproteota archaeon | reverse complement strand
AGAAAAGATTGGTTGAAGATGTTGCTGTTCTAGTGCGGCAGGGCCGATTGCTATTACCGCGAAAACTAGTTTGAGTAATACAACTATAATTATGATTACTATAACTACGGCTATTGCAGTCCATATAAGTCCGGCTACCATGGTAGACAATGATTTCTAAAGTTTAAAAGGATTTATTGTTTATTTTATAGTATAATTACCAAAGTGGTAAGTTTAATTGTGTGATATCAATTAGTAGAGCGTTTTGTTTCTTTATCCTTACTCTTCTCGCACCTCTCTCCCTCACTATCCATAGTGTTCTGCTGAATTATTGGTTATGGCTTTGATATGAGCGTTTATGAGAATCTGAAGAGGAAAAATGGAAGAAAAAGTGGTATGAAGGATTAAGAGAACAGAGTAAAACGTATAGAACAGAGATGCTTTGACGTGGCTTTACATTATTATTCCATCTCTTACAGCAACAACACCATTCGTTAGCCCTACCAGGAAATCATGTAAGGCAGACCTTTGCTGTCTATTCTAGAATAAGTTTCTGGTAGATGGTATTCTTAATGATAGTCATATTTTCTGAACGAATTACTAGGTACTTTAATGTCTTCAGAACCTTCTGGGTCAATTATCTTAGCTATTATTTCTAATCCTGTTATTGTTCTAGGACCAGGTTTACTAAAATAGGCTCCTGCATTGACTGCATATACTTCATTGTTTTGAACAGATCGCAATGATTTCCATTTTTCGTTAGTTTCTAATATCTTTGCTTCTTTTAACGTTCTTTCTATAGTAAATCCACATGGCATCAAAATTATTTTATCTGGATTGAAGCTTATTATCTCATCCATGTCATTTATGCGACGAGAAGGCTGTCCGGAATAGCTTAAGCCATTAATACCGCCTGCAATCTCTACCATTTGTGGAATCCAATGACCAGCAGTAAAGAAAGGTTCAATCCACTCAAGGCAGAGAATTTTTGATTTGTTATTATTATTATTATTATTCTCGTGGTCATCAACAACAATTCTTCGTCCGCTTCTCATCTTTATGCTGTCAATACGCTTTTGTAAGGATACTACTAATTTTCGACCTTCTGTTACTCTATTGACTCGTTGTGCTATATCCATTATACCTGTCAAAATATCGTCCAGATTATGAGGGTCAAGTACGAGAGTATCTGGCCTATAGCCCAATATAGAAGATGCACGATCGATTTCTTTTGCAAATGGAGCACATACTTCACATATGCCTTGAGCAATAATAAGATCTGGCTTTGCTTCTCTTAATTTCTCATCGTTTATCACATATATATCTGTGGCAGATTGCATTAGTTCTATAATTTTCTGATCTATACTCTTGCTATTCATTTTATTAGCATCAAATGAAGCATTTATTACTCGTGGCTTTCTTTTGGCATCGTCAGGATAATTACATTCGTGTGTTACACCTACTATTTGGGATCCTACGCCAATTTCATAAAGTATTTCCGTGGAACTAGGTAGAAATGACACTATTCTTTCTGAAGACAATGATGTATCGTTGTAATCACAGTGTTATTTTTATATATCATTGCTGTAGTTGCATACGCCTTATACATGTATTCGGAATCCTATCAATAGCAATACGTCTCTTCTTATTCTTATTTGTAGGTATTACTTCTAGAGTACCCTTTATGAAAGTTCTTTGTATAACAAGTTTCCAATCAGTAATCTAGAACTTTGCTTCGGCATCTCTTGATCTCTAGTGAGGTTCATTATTATTATTTCATTATTATTTCTGATAAGGCTCTAATAACTTGTAATAATTGTTGTTATAATTACTATTTATCTGGCTAGATTATGACCTTAAATGATTAAAATATATTATTTGCTGTTGTCGAGGCTGTTGCCAGACGATACGTTAAGAAGGATGTATTGTTGTTATAGAAAGCTACAATTCTAAATTCTTTATCTACAAGATTTTGATTTTTCTCCAGACTACCTTTTTTTTACTATTTTTCAGTAATAAGAGAAAGAAAATAGTGAAAGAGAAGTATTGTTCCTATTCTTCTCTTTTAGGTACTTTATCTTAGTAGCCAGCAGAAAATGAGGAATATGTATCTTGTCCAGCTACTACTCTAGATGTATCTCTTGACGTTTGCTCTAATGTTTTTGCAGCATTAACTCCTATTCTAGAAAACTCCTTTGCATTATCTCTTGTATTTTGAACGGTTGTCTTGAATCCTTCTAGGTTTGCAAATATAGCATTGTT
>JBKPEX010000368.1:0-2946 GCA_046728625.1 Thermoproteota archaeon | reverse complement strand
GTTGCATCCCGTGCACTAGAGGCATCGAATTTAAAGATCGATGTCATTACGCAAGCTCAAAAACTGTATTTAAATTCAATCTAATATATCATATGATGGTAATTTAGGTTCAATGAAAGGAGGACATTGTCTTATCTTTAGATACCACGCTAGTTTATCAAAATTCTAACTAGTATTCATGCCACTTACAGTAATAAAGTCACAGACTGTATCCAATATTCCTGAAAATATCCAAAAGGATAGAATGCTTTTAGTTTCTAGCCCTAAGACTTGTTTCAAAAATTGATATATCATTCATAGGACAGCGATGGCATCAAGAGTCTACGAAAATGCATCACGTGTAATTGATAAGATTTTATATCGATCTATTACAATTACGTAAAGGATCTCAAATGGCGTTGGTCAAAGTTGCTCACAGAGGAGATATTCCAGACAAAAGTGGCAAAGAGATTAACGTGAAAGGTACACGAATAGCATTATTCTATGCAAATGGCCAATATTATGCCATGGAGGCTCAATGTCGTCATCAAGACGGATCGCTCTCCCCTGGCGCTATTGATGGGGAAGTCGTAGAGTGCCCTCTTCATGCGTGGCATTATAATATTCGAACTGGCGAACTGCTGGATTATATAGCTGGCGTCAAGCTTGCGACTTATAAGGTTGAGATAAAGGATAACGACATATATATTGACGTATAGTATCAGCGGCAAGACACAAACTCGTCCTTTTAGAAAAAAGATATAATAATGTTTTTCATTTATATTAATTCGCATTATTTACAGCGAGATCCAGCATCGTGAAATTATATAGTACCTTGACAAGGCATGTATGTGATCTTGCTCCGGAGGACAACAAGGTTAGGATTTACCTCTGTGGCGTGACTGTTTACGATGACTCTCACATAGGGCATGCTAGAACTGTGATTGTCTTTGACATTTTACACAGATATCTAAAGTTCAAAGGACATGATGTACAATTTATCCAAAACTTTACAGATATAGATGATAAAATAATTGACCGAGCAAGGAGGGAACATGTGGGAGTTAAAAAATTAACTGAGAAATATATTGAAAGTTATTTTGTAGACTTTGATTCTTTGAATATCCTTAGAGCCGATGTTTATCCTAGAGCAACCGAACACATTCAGGATATAATCCAATTAATCGAAAGATTAATTCTAAAAGGATCTGCATATACCTCTGTTAACGGTGTCTATTTCAGCGTAAAATCTTTTGAAGGATACGGCAAGCTATCACAGAAATCTATCCAAGATTTGGAAAGTGGAGCTCGAATTGAAATTGACCCGTCAAAGCAAGATCCACTAGATTTTGCACTGTGGAAGTTCTATTCTGATGATAATGTATGGGAAAGTCCATGGGGAAAAGGAAGACCTGGATGGCATATCGAATGCTCAGCCATGGCATTAAAATATCTGGGAAATTCATTTGAATTGCACGGCGGCGGAGGTGACCTTGTCTTCCCCCACCACGAAAATGAAATAGCGCAGTCTGAATCAGCTACAGGGATGCAGTTTTCGAAATTATGGATCCATACTGGGATGGTAACAGTAAACGGTCACAAAATGTCGAAATCTCTGCATAATATTATAACTATACAAGATGCATCCAATCGATGGGGGCCTAATGCAATTAAGCTTTATTGTATTTCAGTACAATATTCAAAACCTCTTGATTACGCTGAAGATGTACTGCTTGAATATGCATATAAATGGCGCCAAATAGAGACTTGTGCTTATGAATTACGATTCGCAGTAGGCAGATATGGACAAGTACAAAACATACAGAAGCTATGTAAAGAGTCTATGGAGATGGTGGAAGCTGCAATGGATGACGACTTGAACACGCCCGTAGCCCTTCAGGTACTTATGAAATTCGTTACCGAGTTAAACCGCTACGCTGCAAAGGAAAAGCTCACTTCTGACATGTCAAAGAGTGCAGCCATAACTTTCAACGAGCTGATGTATGTATTTGGTCTGAAAATATCAGAACCCCCAACAGTTGAAAAAAGAGCGATTGAAACCTTGATTAGAAAACGCGATATATTAAGAAAGGAGAAGCGATTTGCAGAGTCTGACTCTATTAGGAAAGATCTTTTGAAGGACTATTCCGTAGAATTAGTTGATCATAAAAACAGAACGATTTGGAAGAAGGTGGAAAATACTCGCATCGCAGAAAAACTAATATGAAACGGTGACACGCATTGTATTCATTGAACAAATGCGAATTATTGTATAATTCATGTTCTTCTCGAAGTTACATGAACCGTTGTATGATGCCATGTGTTGTCTTGATCAAATAAAACAATATAATGTAAACTAAACTTTATTCTTACTAACAAAATCCAATCTTAAAACCGCGCCCTTCCTCAGGACTATATCAAGATAGCTGCTGTCATTACTATAGATCTTATTATTGATGTAAACCTTAACATCGTAGTCGGTTATTTTTACTCCCCAGATGTACAAAAAATGACCTAATGTGAAAGGGTACGGTTTGATATAGGATACGTGAATTTGATTCTCTTGTAATGTGTGAACTGGCCTAATGCAAGATTGGCTTATTCCGATATTACGAGGAATAGTGATAGCTTTTCCGTCACGAGTTGCTGTTGTAGCAATTGCCATTTGAAATGGTTCTTCCTTAGGATTTTTGATACATTGATAAATTGGATCTTGGGATCTAAAGTAATTTGTGACGTAATTAACAGACAATCCCACAATAATGACAATTATCAATAGGCCGATCATAGAGAGAAATAGATCTCGGCGTGTTTTACCTGATTTGTTTATGAATGCCATAACAACACGAAGAGTTATTGAAAGAGCAATAAAGATTCTTTCGTTTTGTTATTAAGATGAGCTATCCAAAATAGATATTAATTTAATGTGTAATGCATAAGCTAGGAGTCATTCATATTCTATCCATG
>JBKPEX010000188.1:0-4196 GCA_046728625.1 Thermoproteota archaeon | reverse complement strand
CCTTAAGGCAGTGCGATCTAATAGTGGTTCAAGGAACGGTAACTAGAAAAATGGCTCCAAGGTTGAGGATGGTCTATGATCAAATGCCGGAACCAAAGTATGTCATTGCTATGGGCGCATGCGCTATCACAGGGGGACTGTATATTGATTCATATAATGTTTTGCCAGGAGTCGACGGAATAGTTCCAGTTGATGTATACGTGCCGGGATGTCCTCCTAGACCTGAAACTTTGATCCAAGGAACTATGCTTTTACAAGAAAAGATAAAAAGGTCAAAGATAAAATAAAATGAATCAAAATCCAGCTGATAATGGAGGCGGTCGTATCAGCGAAAATTACGAATTATCATTATCACTACCATCGTCAGCTTCGATAAACTCTGGCCCTGATACTCAATTCTCCACTAATTCTTCATCCCAATCCGTGAGATCATTATTTTCCTCGTCACACTCTTCTTCTCAGGAAGGATCCTCCTCCTCCTCGTCAGAGACACCAGAAAAACCATCTGATAAACCATTATCGCATCCAAATTCAAAAGACGATCTGACAAAAAGATCAGGCGATCCATCAACACAGGCTAATCCGGCAGCTGATGTCGCTTCTTCCAATATTGCACCTAAATCACCTCCCCCTGTCGCAGCTGGAAAACCAACAATAACAAAAAAGGAGCCAGAAACTCCTGCTTTCGAAAAGGAACTTATTTCTAAGCTAACATCTAGGTTTGGTGAAGACAAGATCAAGGTGATCTATGCTAGGCCACTTCGTATAAAGATAGGTGTCTCGCCCTCAGATATCATAGAAGTAGCCAGTTTTTTACGTGGGGCATTATCGTTTGATCATGCCGAATCAGTTGCAGGCACGGATTATCCTAAGGACAATCAAATAGAACTATTGTACCATTTGGGATCCTATTCTAGAGACGATTTAGCAGGTCATATCTTTTTACTTTCCACTCGAATAAATAGAAACGATGCAAGGTCACCATCATTGATAAACGTCTTTAAAAGCGTGGAGTTCCATGAAAGAGAGACATTTGAAATGCTTGGGGTATATTTTGAGGGTCATCCTAGGAACGAAAGGTTCCTACTGCCAGAAGACTGGGCTGATATTCCACCATTAAGAAGAGATTTTAGAATCAAGGGGAGATAAATAATGGCTGCCATGTTATCCTATGCGATGAATAACGATAGAGGAGCATTGTAAACGAATTGTCAGAAAGTCTTGATAGCAAATTCGAAGAATCAAAGAAACTGGGAATGCAAATCGTAAAAGAGTCTGAAGAAGACCGATTTATGACACTTAGTGTAGGGCCACAACATCCAGGTTCGGGCCATTTCCGATTTACCGTTACACTAGATGGTGATTTTATAGTTAATTGCGACCCTGATCCAGGATATGTCCATCGCGGAGAAGAAAAAATGTGTGAATACCGAAATTTTATTCAGAATATACCACATTTGGAACGGCCTGTAATACACGATTCCAATAATATTACATATTCATACAGTTTGGCTGTAGAAGAACTGACAAAGATTGAAGTTCCAAGAAGGGGACAATACATTAGGGCTCTTGCGTCAGAACTTAACCGCCAAGTTTATACCTTGTACTGGCTTGCTATTTATGGAATTTTTCTGGGCCATTCTACTATGTTTATGTGGCCTACAGGAGACAGAGAATTGTTTATCGACCTTCTGGAAGCCTTGACAGGAGCAAGGGTAACTCATGCTTTTAACATTCCAGGAGGCGTTCGAAATGATATGCCTAATGGTTTTAAAGATAGGTGTCTTAGGCAAATTTCATATTTTGAAAAGCGGTTGGTAGAGTACGAAGACATTTTCTATAATAATCCGTTATTTAGACAGAGGACGGAAGGTGTCGGAATCCTTACAAAGGACGATGCAATCCAATTAGGAGTAACGGGATCTGTATTACGCGCGTCTGGTGTCCCCTATGACATTCGTAAGGCTGAACCATACGATGTTTATAATGAAATAGACTTTAAAGTTCAGTACATGAAAACATGTGACTCACTAGCCAGATCATATGTTCCGTTTTTGGACATGAAAGAATCGTGCAATATTATGAGGCAGTTACTGGACAAGATGCCTGAGTCAGGAGAAGTTAGAGCTAAATTGCAGCCCAACCCAAAGGGACCTCCAGGAGAAACATATAGAAGGGTGGAATCTGGCAGGGGAGCTCTTGGTTATTATATTGTTAGCGACGGCACTCCAAAGCCTTATAGAGTAAAGATATCTGTAGGTTCTTTTAGAAATATGCTGGCGCTTCCCCATCTTCTAGTCGGAGCGAAATTAGGAGATATGCCCTCAATTTATTGGGCTTTGAATTATTGGCCTGTGGAGGCTGACAGATAGTACTATGGCAACTGCGCCGGGAGAATTTCGCTTTGGAAATTTCGTTGCCAGTCTTATATGGGTTATATTAATAGTTCTGATTTTGGTAGCGCTAGTGGTTCTTCCTTTAATCTTTATAATACTATTTTATGTTCCCCTACCACCTGTAAACGGAGAGGTACTCACTCCTTATCTGTTTCTGTCCATGATGGTAGACCCCACACGTACCCTTCCAATAGTGCAATTCTTAATTCATACTTCAATTTTTAGAGTTGCGATATTCCCTGGTTTTACCTATGCAGCACTCTTGGCTGCTGCCACAATATTTATCGAACGTAAATTCTTGGCAAAGATGCAACTCAGGGTCGGACCACTTTATGCTGGGAAAGTTGAAGGAATTTTACAACTAGCGGCCGACGGCTTGAAACTAATTTCAAAGGAAATTATCATTCCATCGGGCGCAGATAAACCCATCTTCTGGGCAGCTCCAATTGCCTACGTTGCTACAGCTGCTGCTGTTACCGCTTTGATACCAGTTGCACCAGGCTGGGTAGTATCTAATACTAGTGTAGGCCTTCTTGCATTATTTGCTATCCTTGGCTTTTTTCCGCTAATTGCTCTGTTATTTTCATGGGCAAGCAACAGTAAGTATCCTTTCATTGGAGGATTGCGTGCCTTGCACCAGATGGTGGCATTCGAAATCCCTTTTATTTTATCAGCCCTTTCTGTAGTAATATTAGCAGGTTCATTAAACCTAACCAATATTGTCAACGTTCAGCATCCTTATTGGTTTATTTTCTTTTTACCAATCAGTGCATTCGTGTTCTTTATATCTTCATTAGCAGAACTTGAACGAATTCCTTTCGATCTGCCAGAAGCGGAGAGTGAAATAGTGGCAGGATGGCTTACAGAAACCTCAGGTATGATATATGGCTTAATCCAGCTTGGCTCATATATCAAAGTTTACGCGTTGTCTGCATTGTTTGTAATATTGTTCTTAGGCGGCTGGGCTGGTCCACAAATCTTTCCACCATATTTAGGAGATCCTAATGAAAAACTCCCGCTAATGCAGTTATTGACGCTGCATGGTATCTACAACGCAACAACAGTAAACGCTATTTTCTGGTTCACTTTAAAGACGTTTGGTATAATAATGCTTATGCTACTTCCAAGAGGAATTAATCCTAGAATAAGAATAGATATACTTCTCCACACAGGATGGTATAAATTGATAGTGTTGTCTTTCATAAACATGTTTATAGCACTGGCTTTGATATATGCAGGAGTATTGGGACCAGGGGGATTACTTACAGCACATTGATATCAACTTCATCTACACCAACAACAAAAAAGCCAAGAACTAGTGCTTCGGGTTTCATAAAAGCCATAGAGTCTGGGTCAAAACATCTCGCAATTAAACGTTTTACTCTAAGGTATCCAGAACAAAAGCTAAAGTTTGTTGGCGACGGCTACCAGTTTGATCCAAAACGCGGCGTAGGTATTGCGGGGATGCGTGGTAGGCATATCTTATTTCACGATAAGTGTACTGGCTGTCAGCTGTGTGCAATTGCATGTGAAGGAATTGCAGAAGCAATAGGAATGGTAAAGGTGGAAGAACAATGGAAACACAATAAGAAGTCTATAATGCCACAAATTGATTTTGGCAAGTGTGTTTTCTGTGGCTTATGCGTAGACGCATGTCCATTTTATGCTCTGTATATGACTAACGATTATGAGTTATCGTCATTTACTAAAGAACACCTAATTTATACTCCAGCACAATTAGCTGTAAAGCCGAAATACGATGGCGACGTCGAGATAAAGATTGGGGAAATGGGTGCTACA
>JBKPEX010000004.1:0-2288 GCA_046728625.1 Thermoproteota archaeon | reverse complement strand
GTCCTGATGATGGTTATTTGTATATTCTTACATATCAGGGGGCATTATACAGAATTGTTTCATCTCATGCTAAATGAGATTTAGCAACCCACAGACAAATCCTACATCTTGCTATAGGTAATAGTGACCCCTTCAATACTTAAACGCGAACAAAGGAAGACATAAAGCATTCTATCTTGGCACCGCAATGAAAAAATATGCAGCGGCATCTTATTTAAAATTCATTAGAAGCCTGATATCAATAGAACGTTAGTTATTATATTATATTATATTATACTGAGAATACCTTGCATATACTCTAGGTTTGTTTTGAACGTCAAAAAAAGACTATCATATTACGTGCTTTGCCACTGTATAAGAATATTCGCAATAATCACAGAAGTTAGTCATTTCTCGTTGAATACTTTATAACATTGACAATAAGTCAAACCATCGGTGTTCCAGCATCCGACCTCTTGCATGTGTAGACCTTTTGTATGTTTACAAGCATTGCATAGTACTTTCTCAGTTGTCAATTCATTTCCTATTCTTAGTCATCTAAGTAGCCGATTGGTAAATTCAATCTTATATCCGCATTTACTACATGATGACATTTCTTCATATCATATCATTACTCCTCTCTTTTTTTAAAACTGATTTTTTTAAAACTGAACACCTATTATACAAATCTGTGCTTCGGAGATATAAGTAGATATTAATAACAACATTACATAACAATAATGATAAATTCTGTGGGAAAGATCAAAACGCGCATTCCAAGACTCGGAATAGGAGGACCTATTGGTTCGGGAAAAACGCGTCTAATAGAATTGCTCGTTCCGCTTCTTACAGAAATGAATTATCGATGCTGTATAATTTCTAATGATGTAATATCAAAAGAGGATGCTGAACGCATGAAACGAACTTTATCAAATGAATCAAAGGTAGTACCCGAAGATATGGTTATTGGAGTAGCTACCGGAGGATGCCCGCATACTGCTATACGAGAGGACCCTTCTATTAACTTAGCAGTAATAGCAGAGATTGAGCATAAATATCCATTATTGGATTTGATAATCATAGAGAGTGGAGGAGACAATGTTATGACTACGTTTAGCCCAGCACTTGCGGACTATTTCATGTATATCATAGATGTTGCCGGAGGAGACAAGTATCCAAGAAAACGCGGATTAGGAATTGAAAACTGTGATCTGCTAGTTATCAATAAGATTGATCTGGCTCCTCATGTCGGAGCGGATCTTTCAGTAATGGAACATGATGCAAAGATGATACGAGGGAAAGACAAACCGTATGAATTTGTTAATTGCAAGTTGGGTATTGGAATAGACCGTATAGCTAAACATATCATAAAAAATATTTTATTTGACAAAAAAAAGAAGATACATGCTGAGTAAAAAAATCTGGAAACAAACCCCAGACATTTTCAAAAAATGTTACGATAACAAAAATAACATTGCTGTTTGTCCGGTGGGCAGAAGAGGGCTAATCCGCGTGGAACTTGACGCAAACAGTGATTCTAAAACATTTGTTAGCAACCTACAATCAAGGGCACCACTTCTAGTTCAAAAGGCATTGTACCCGGATACTGAATTTCCTTTAATGGCCAAGATCTATATAATGTCTTCTTCAGGTGGTATATTAGCGCATGATAGATTAGAAATAGAAATTCTGGCACTAGAAAATACCAGTTCAATTTTTACTACACAAGCAGCTACTAAGATCTATAAAATGGATAAGGGCTACGCGTCTCAAGAGATCAATATTTATATGCATAAGGGGAGTTATTTAGAATTCATACCCGAACAGATCATTCCCTACGCCTCTTCGCGATTTTACCAACCAGTCAACTTGAAACTTGAAGCGAATTCCACGGCCGTATATTGTGAGATTCTATCAGCCGGACGGATGGCTTCAGGAGAGATGTTTGATTTTGATATCTGCTTTCTCCAAATGGCCGCTTATGATGAAAGGGACAATATTATATTTGCAGACACTCTGAATATACAGCCAGACAAGTTTAGAAAATATATTCGATATGCTTTTGGATATAAAACGATACTATTGAATTTATATATCATCACAAAAACAATTGATTATAAAAAACTGGATCACAGCATAACGAAAGTTATTAAAGACCAGTCCTTATTTGGTAGCTGCTCTGCATTGCCCAATGAATATGGGATGGTTATCAGAATGCTTTCAGACTCTGTTGATGAGATAAAGCGCTTTGCAGGGTATGTTTCAAGTGTTGTACGAGGCTTTGTATTTGGCTAATACATGTATATCAC
>JBKPEX010000413.1:0-1091 GCA_046728625.1 Thermoproteota archaeon | reverse complement strand
TTTAATAGTCCTTGAAGATAACTATATGCTGCTATTTTTAGCCACATAGCAGCGAGAAGAGGTTGTTTCGATAGATTACGGGTAATGTTTTCATGATAAAAAAGCGAATCGATTATACATCTTTTGCCGAATTTTCTCATTGTTCGGTCTAGGTAGCCCTTATCCATGTTCCTTTGAAAGCCGTGGACAGACGGTATCATAAAGTTATCGTATTCTCGGAACACGACCATATTTTTCAACGAGATAAAGTTTTGTCCTGATGGCTGTGGTAAATATATTAATTCTAACCAATCGTCTCCGATTCTTATTGTTTTGTTGTTGTCAGCGGTCTTGTGTGGCTCTAAGCGTGTCGAATGTATTGGCGAAAGCCCGGAAAACACTGCTAAATCATACTCGCAGCACTTCAGGGAATACCTAGGATTAGTAGCTCGGCATCCGATCACCGCCACAGGATAGGAAATATGGTCGTTAACATAATTCTGCAGACTCTTAGGTATCAATTACCTACGTTAGATCACTTTTCCAAGACGGTAAAGATAATACGCAACAAAGTTTTACTATCAGCGTTGAACTTTTACGAACCTACGATTTTTCTCAAGGTATAGCTCACAACTTTTATTAGAAGAAAGCATTTACTATTGCGGCTCCGGTGGTGTAGTCCGGTTAAGCATTTCGCCCTCTCAAGGCGACGATCCCGGGTTCGAATCCCGGCCGGAGCAATCAAGTAAAAGCTATATTCAATTAAGCTACAGGATTCGGGTGTCCAGTAAATTCTCTTCATTTTTCCTAGGCACGAGTCCTAGAGTAATAGGGGGACTATCACAATCGTCATTATCCCATAGGCTTGAAACTCATGCTGAGTCTACCTTATAAAAATATATTTGTTTTATAACTCAGGAATTACGAGGAAATGTTCATATCATTTTAGATTTTTGGAAAGCTCAATGAGATATGATTACATGGTCACCTCACAGCCGCACTATTTTCTAGCCTGGTAAAGAGGTTCAAGAATGTCTGCTTTCACCTGCCAAATTAGCTGGCAGAATAAATGTTGGACCCAAGAGCTAGCGTATCAAGGAGCGTATTTATCC
>JBKPEX010000139.1:0-3529 GCA_046728625.1 Thermoproteota archaeon | reverse complement strand
GTATCTTACACCTGTTTCCACTTGCACAGTTTGTAAAGAGGATATCAGTTGGGTATGCCAAAGATGCGACCTGATCGAAGATGTCACGCATGCTCACCCAATATCAGTTATGGCTGTGCAAAAACCCCGTGATACAATCACAAACAAAGCGAATCTATAAAATAGTATGGAGAATGTCTCATCTCTTTTGAACGCTCTCTTTAGGACGACCTTTTCTATTTTACTCGTTAATCATCAATGCAGTACTGGAAGAAGAGCGCGATAATCAAAAGCAGAAGCTAGTAGAAGGAACGGGCAGATATCATCAAGGTAATAGATTCAATGGCAGGGAAAACCAGCTGCATGTCTCATATTGTGATAAAATTCGTGCATCCGTTTTGTATCAAAGGCCTTTTGTCCTTGTACAAGGCTTTAGGGTTTTGTCTAAATTAGGAAAGTTATATTGGATTATTATCCAAAGTGATTTATGATTATCTTTCTTGCCTTAGGTCTATCACACAAGTGCCTAAGGCTAAGATTACAGCCGCAGTTATCAGACGCCTCTGTTCTGCCCTAGCTTAGCTTTAAATATTGTATAATGATCTCAGGCTTTGTCTGGTCAGATGCATTCTGAGGAAAGAGATTATGACATCATAGTAGCTGGGGGAGGCTTAGCAGGCATGATCGTAGCCACTTCTTCTGCATATTATTCAAAACAGTCGCTTAGAATCTTAGTTGTTGATCGAAATCAATCCCAGGTATTGGGAAGGAAAACCCTTACCGGTTGGCTTTGTGGGGATGCTGTAGGAAAAAATACAGTAGATTATATGTCAAGTAGGATTGGTATAGAGTGGAGATATCCAGAAATAGAACATTCTGTCAGCGGCGTCGTTGCTTATTCACCGGACCACAAGACAGGCATCTCTTTTGATGGAGAAGGTTACCTACTCAACAGGCGTCTTTTGCCCCAAAAACAGCTAAATGACGCAATAAAATTCGGAGTTGAAATACGACATGGAATTACTCTGCGTTCATTACTCGTAGACAATAATAATGTTATCGGAGTTGAAGGCGAAGATTCAGCGAGCAAGACATCCTTTAAAAAGACCTCAAAATTGGTCATTGACTGCACAGGGGTGACATCGATTTTAAGGTCCTCTTTGCCAATAAAGTCATTTATTCAAAGACGAATAGATAGGGATGATCTTGAAGCAACAGGAAGGTATATCTATAATTTTGAAGCTGCAAAAGTGGACGAAACATACTTTGATCCGCACTATTGTATCATTCATCTAGATCAAAATTTGGCTCCCGGAGGTTATGGCTGGGTTTTTCCTAAAGGACGGAACAAAGTCAATATAGGCCTTGGAGTTCAACAGAAAGCATTTGAGGTTCGTAACAAGAGAATAGGCAGTCGTGCAAACCTCAAAACCTTGATAGATGACTATGTAAAAGTCAATCCCGTGATAGCCCATCCTATGGTTGCTGATCAAGGAATAGACGAAGGCAATGGATGGGGTACATGGCAAGTTTCGGTAAGGAGACAAAATGATTGCTTGGTAGCGAATGGTTATATGATCGTAGGGGATGCTGCATGGATGCCGAAGCCACTCGATGCCGGAGGTATAGGGCCGGCAATCGTAGCCGCAACAATTGCCGGTAAGGACGCTGTGTATGCACTCCAAACGGGTGATATAACAGAAGGGGGATTATGGAATTATAATAAAGACTATATTAATGACTACGGTTATAAGACTGCAGGTCTGGAAGTTTTCCGTAGAATGCTCCAAGGGCTAACTAACGAGCAGATTAATTACGGAATGAAATATTTTCTGTCTAAAATGGATGTCGACAAAATCGCAAACGGAGAACATCCAGAATTTACAACCGTAGACAAGCTATCAGTAATTGTCAGAGGAGCTTTGAATAGAAAATTGGCAGAAGATTTGAAGTATACTGCAAATATAAATAAGAAACTGGTGGAACACTACTATGCCTATCCTGATCGTCCAGAGGGGTTTGTGGAGTGGCAAAAAAAATTGAATGGGATGTTAACGGAAGCATTTGAAAAGTTCAGATGGGTTAACTAGGATAAATCCAGGCACAATAGATCTCATATTCTCTAAAGAGGTTTGGAAGAAAATGATGCAAGTTTACTTTGCAAATCATCAATTGATTTTATCATTGTATCCCTTCTGGCTTCTTCTGTAATAACGGATCTAACATCCTCTATGAGAATTCGAGATACATCAATCTTTCTCCTTAATCCAGGAATCAAGTTATCGTAAACTGAAAGAGGAAAAATTAGCGAGTAAAGTTCTTGCATTAGTGAAAATGATCTAACTGCCTCAGCCGATTTTCCTTCTCTCAACATATCATAAACCAATCTCTTTATTTCTCCAATGCTATCTAACAAACCAGTAATGTATGATGGGCCTGATACGTTTAATTCGGTAGGTCTAGGCATCTCGGAGTGTTCAAGAATCGACATTAGTCCATAGGCCTCGACCAATTCTTGCTCGGCGACTGCAAGATATCTTTGAAGGTCATGTTTGGCCTCGTCTCTGAATTTATCCAACATCCTTCTAGCTTCACTTATTTTCAGCTTGGCATCAGGGAGTTCATTGCTGTGCAAGGCCTGTATTGACTTACTACAAAGCATAACAACGTCCCGAGTGCCTCTAATCAATTTTTCGCGTCGTGTTTCTATGCTTTTTAAATCAAAGATTATCTCGCTTATTGAGATCTGAACTTCGTTAAGCAATGATTTGTTAATATTTCTGAAGCAATAAAGACGTTCCTCTCTAGCGCTTTACACTATATGCTGGTTGTATCGAGTAGATGTAGTTACTTTCGTTAGATCTGGCATAATGATATCAATAACCGTTAGACAACAGTATGCTCATTGTTACTTACTACGTTAAGATTAATGATGAGCTTCTTTTTTAAGATCGTATTGCATGGGCACCATTAGGCGAAGTAGGGGATACAGCTATGAACATAGTTTAGTCCAAAGATTAAACAATAAAAAGGATTGGCATGCGAGAAGATTAGGAGGTTCAAGCACGGGCTTACCCGATATCATTGCAGTGAACAACAAGAAGGCGATTTTACTAACAATCGAAGCAAAGTCAGGCACAGGAGATATTCTTTATGTACCACAAGAGCAAATAGAACGTTGCATTCTCATTAGTGAAATGTTTAGTTACTATAAAACAAGACATGTCATACTTGCCTTCAAATTCATGAGAAAAAAGAGATTAAGGAGGAAAGGTAAGGTTACGTATGAACAGAGAAAACTGATGGAGTATTATAAGTTAGCAGACCCTCTTTATAGTACAAGTCAATATCCTATTGTAAAGTGTCTATATGACGGTACATCTTTTGCGATATACAAAGACAGAGCAGATATGATTAAACTTCAAGACTATGTAATGCCCTTTAAAGGACAGTCAAAATCAAATATTCGCATGTAATACTATTATTTATATTAAGAACGCTGTAAATATATTTTAGACTTTAATCCATAACCTATCTACTCTTTATCTTT
>JBKPEX010000269.1:0-4957 GCA_046728625.1 Thermoproteota archaeon | reverse complement strand
CTATTATATTAACCAAATCAATTATATAATTGATAAATATCTAAATAAGACTTTTCTTGTTTTTCAAATTTTTATTCACAACCATTTTGTTTGAGATATGTATTTTGTAGAATTGTTAGTTTTCTAAAGTCGACCAAGGATAGTACTGGACATTTTCAATTCATGGTTATGTTCGTAGGCTAAAATTAATATCACTCTCGTAATCGAAGATCTTTATATTTGGCATTTTACTTAATACTTGATCATAAGCAAATACGTCACGAATAAAGTTATTAGCCAACACTATTATTTCCTCAAAGTTATTTTTTGCTATGAATTCATTCAATGATTCCATAAAGCTTGGATAATCTTTCGCTTGATGGCCAAAAAAAATGTTTGAACTTTGAGCAATGAGATTATGTGCGGCCGGGTATATGTCTGAAAGCTCTGCAGGAATAACCCCAAGGAATGGGTTATAAGCACATATTTGTGCATTGGTAAATTCTTTTACAATATTAGTGAATTCTTTAGTTGAATAAAATGGGTGAAGACCTGTATCTGGATGCAAAAGTAGAATTTTTTTTTTAGATCTAAAGCTGGAAATTATTTTTCGAAATCTTTTAACCTCCGGTCTGAACTGGTCGATCGGACTATAAAGAAAAATGGCCTTGTCTTTAAAAATTGGTGTACTTTTCTCAAGAAATTCAAAACCATTAAAGAGTTCTACAGCCTCCATAAGTTTTGGATGGGCGCGTGCTTTTAACATAATATATTCCCATAGCCTTCCATCTTTTATTGCCTGTTTAACTGCTAATACTTCTGCTTTCAAAACATAGAGATTATGCTTTGCCATTTCAATTGTTCTTTTGTTCTGGTCCATATCAAGTAACTCTTTAACTGTATAAATTGAACAAATTGGACAAGGACAAGAAAGATAGGATAAATCTTCCAATCTAGCCGTTCCTGTCCCGTACATGTATCGGTTGTCTCTGGCGTATAACATGTATGAGGCTGAATCAAATGTATCGCATCCCAATGCAACGGCAAGAGGAATGGTAAGAGGATGGCCGGCCCCAAATAGATGAATTGGTTTTGCCGGGATGAGGCGTTTTACCTTAGCTATCATCTGGCATAATAGTGAGAAGTTATAACTTTCCATTAATTCTACAGGACTGCCAATAGCCATTAATTCAAATCCCATTCTGTCTAGTGTTTGAACAGAGTGCTCTACTAAGTCAAAATGTTCAGAGCCTTGAATTGGCCCCGCCCAAATTGCACTACCAACACAATTTTCCTTGTTCTTATTAGCGCCAAGATTTCTCGCTTTTTTATTCTGTGCTACTATTTCAAGAGTTGCTTTAGCATTCTCTAGTGTTCTATTCACAAAGTCTTCAGATTTTGCATAGCTTAATCCGAAACCGGTGGGTTTGTCAAGAGGTACGCATATGTCACTTCCGATGTCAATTTCAAACTGAGCTATCTCACGAGGTTCAACTTCAATCGATCCATACTCTAAAACTTGATACCCTCCAGAATCGGTCATTATTACCCCATCGTAATCAATTACATCATGAATGCCCTTTGTTTTGGCTTTGTTACCCAGATATTGTAATGCGATATACGCGTTGGTTATGACTGCCTTGAAACCCAAACTTTTTAAAAACTGTGTGCTGACAGATTGTTTCACCGGATGAACTACGGGTATAAAAGATGGTGTTTCAATATTTCCGTGGGGCGTTTCCAATATACCGATGCGAGCCGCTAGGTCAGTATATCTGACCTCAAAGCACAACTTATTTTTTTGTCTCCTTTATGAAATCCTCATAGATTGCCTTTACTCTGTCTGCTGCTAGCCCCGAGCCCTCTTCGATCCCTGCTTGCGTAACTTTGATTTTGTCCATTACGATGATGGCTCCCACATCCTCTCTAATTTTTACAAGACCAGGAAACACTCTTGAGATCCTATCAGAAAGAGCTTTAAAATCAAAAGGCTTTTCCAATAGTTTAATCTTCTTAACAAAAGAGCCGTTGAGAATAATTTTAAGAATTCCTTGACCTTCGACGTTATTGAGTACTATATCAAGCTTATCATCAATCGCTGACAATATCCCGTTATAAACTACTTCGTCAGAGGTTTCTACAGATACCTTTTTACCTATAAACTGAAAGGTTTCTTCTCCAAATTTTCTGGCAATTACTGCTGACATATATTTACATCGTGCTTATACTTGAAGCAATATATATATGAACTTCATCTTTTCTTCATTTGAACTAGGAGTGCCAGTAAGATGGATGATTCTTCGTCATGTATACAAAAACTGAAACATTAACCTGAACATGTTAATTACCGAGTTCATCAAGCAAATCATTACAAATAGACTATAGTAATAAATAAACATCATTTAATACTCCAAGAATTCTCGAGCGTCACCGTTTTCGTATACTAATGAAAGCCAATCTACTGCTCCGACAAATGATTTAGCTTTTGATTTGTTTTGCAATAGCGAGACAATTTCGTCTGCACAATTATTAGGCGATCTCGTACTTGTATCTAACTCAATAACTTTTCGCTTCCCAAAGGTATCCAAAGCATCATAAAGTGTTATTCCGAGAATCTCGCAGGCGATGTTTTCATTAATTTTCCTGAGTGTATATCTTCTTGCCTGAAGAACCTCTTTTAATTGGTAAGGAGATCGTCGTAGGACTACAACTAAGTCTATATCGACCGCTTTCAATACATAAGGAGCTAGGTGACCAACAATTAGGACATTTTGCTTCGATTTTATTTCTTCTGTAAGAAGTTGCCTAGCTTTATACACATCGATATCTATACCGTATTGATTGGTGCAATCGTTCTGATCACTTTTTTTTTCATTGTTCTCAAAAACCGCATTGTTATCAAGTACAATTCTGTTAATGTCCACTATTGGTGTCTCTTGGAGTCTTTTAGCGACTAATTCTGCACTAGTATGTTTTCCAACTCCTGGACTACCCGTTATAACAAGCCGCATATCCTGACAATAATAAATACAATCCTTATGCGTATATGATGTTATTGAAGGCGGTCTAGCGAGTAATGATGTTTTTAAATCTTTATTTTTAAGGTCAGAACTAAATATCTGTCTTATACCATGTGCTATACAGCCTTGCTATTTGGGGAAGCGCTCTCTATGTATGGATTTGGCAAACTTCATCCTTGGAATTCAGATAGAATCTATAATTTCTGGTCAAAGTTTAATATTGCTTTAAGTAAAGAAGAAAGGTCTCGTTTCCTGATAGAAGAGCCAGTACTCGCTTCCGAGGACACGTTATTGCTATTTCATGACAAAAGCTATGTGGACCTTGTCAAGAAATGTTCAAAGCATGGAACAGGTTTTTTAGATTCGGGGGACACTCCAGCATTTAAGCATGTATTTGAAGCATCTCGCTATGTGGTTGGATCCACCTTAAAGGCTTTGGAAATAGTAATAAAAAAATCAAATGGAATTGATCATGCATTTAACCCGATTGGGGGATTGCATCATGCAAGAAGAGATTCTGCAGGAGGTTTCTGTGTTTTTAATGATATAGGTATTGCCATTTTAGTAGCAAGAAAAAAATTTGGTATCAAAAGAATAGCGTATGTTGATATTGACGCGCACCACGGTGACGGCGTTTACTATGAATTCGAAGATGATCCTTCATTATTTTTTGCAGACATACATGAGAATGGTCAGTTTCTGTACCCTGGCACGGGATCAGAATCAGAAGATGGAATTGGAGAAGCAAAAGGCACAAAGTTGAATATACCTCTGGATCCCTATTCTGGAGATCAGACGTTCATCAGAGCATTCGATAGAATAGAGCGTTTTATCGAGAATACAGCAAAACCCGAATTAATCATAATGCAATGTGGAGCGGACTCTCTTAAAGGTGATCCAATAACGCATTTGTCCTACACAGAACATTGTCATGAATATGCAACACAGTCGTTACATAGACTTGCGCATAAGTACAGCAATGGAAGAATAATCGCTCTTGGCGGCGGCGGATACAATGCTACAAACATAGGCAATGCATGGACCCAAGTGGCTAAAGCTCTAATAGATAGATAAATATACACTACTTTATGAACTCGGATTCTAGATTTAGAATAAAAATGTGAAGGGGAAAACGGTATCAGTTACGGTGGCTAGAAATTACTCTTAACCTTCTTCCCAGCCTTTATCAAATACACCGTTCTTGTGAAGCGGTACTGGTTGTCCTGAGGTATATTCCATTGGTCTCATCCAGAAAATCGCATGTGTTGGGCATACACCTACGCAAGCACCATCAGAAATACATCTTTCTGGATAGAAAACAAAAGCTTTACCCCTCTTCCATCCTTCTACTGGTTTTACTCTAAGAACATCTGGACCTAGAGCGGTACATATCTCTACGCAGAGCGCGCAACCAATACATCTTTGTTCATCAACGTCTGGAAGTATAGCAATTGGCATCTATTAATTCACTAAATTTTTGATATCTCTGAAACTATTTAAACACTACGTCCTCTGCAAAACACTGTTATAAAGCAAGAAATTAGACGAGTCTGGGCTTAGGACATGTTTTATACGTATAATACTCAGTAAAGGTAAGAAAAAATAGAGCGAACGAACTATTTTTTGGCTGCATTCATCCTAAGAACATCTACTTGGCCACTGTGTAACCAGTCCTTTAATTCGTCGTGTGTCGGCTTAGCTTCATGCTTACCGGCCAGATGAAGATGCAAAAGAACATAGTTAACTTGATTTAACAATGGCTTGTTTCCTTCGTCTCCTGCACGAGTTTTTTGCTGCAAATCAGATGGAACAGTTGCCCACCAATCGTTAAAACTTCTTTTTCCAGTATTACTTGCTTTTTGTCCAAATCCTTTTGGTAATGTCATAGTGACAACTATGATATGACTAGGGCTTTAAGAGTTTTATTATTGTATTGTTATTATGTAAAAATAATTATT